>NZ_JBEOYB010000047.1:0-69097 GCF_040296845.1 Streptomyces sp. NPDC001985 | reverse complement strand
ACCATCAGGGCCCTGGTCTCCAGCGGCACGGTCTTCGCCGTCCCGCTCGGCGTCGGCGCCCATCTCGAACGGTGGGGCGGGCGCGGGGCTGCCGCCCGCGCCGCCCGGTGCGCCCGCCGCTCCCGGCACGCCTCCGCCGCCCGGACCCTCCACCGGGCCGGGCATATCCGGTGCGCCCGCGACCCCGCCGGCCCCCGGTGCGCCTCCTTCCCCGCCCGGGGTCTCCGCCGGGCCGGGCCTCCCGGGCGCCTCCGGTGCGACCCCGGCCCCCGGGGTTCCCGGCGGAACCGGGAACGGGAACGGAACCGGGAACGGGTCCGGATCGTCGGGCGGGGGCACACCCTGGACCGACACCAGCGCCGAGAGCGCGGACGACGCCTCCGTCCCGCTCCCCGACACCGTCTACACCTCACCGGTCTCCGGCCGGGGCGGCAGCGCCAGTGGCGGCGACGGCGCCGGTGACGGCGACAGCCCGGACGCGGACGCGCCCACCGCGCTGATGGACGGCGGCAGCAGCCTCCCGCCCACCGCCGTCCGCCCGACCCTGAAGGCGACCGTCCCCGGGACGGCCCCCGGGACCGGTTCCGGGGGAGCGGCCGACCTCGCGGACGCCGCCACCGGCAGAGGCGCCGGACCCGCGCCGCGGCGCACCCCGCGCGGCGGCGGTCCGTCGACCCCCCCGCCGCCGGGACCGCCGCCCCCGGCCCCCGGAGCCCCCGGAACCCCGGCCGCCGGGTACCTGCCGACCCAGCTCAGCCCCCAGGTCCCCGGCCCGCCGCCCCCGGCGGCACCCCCCGCCGCTCCCGCCGCTCCCGGTGGTCCCGGGGGGGTTCACCAGGCCGCGACGGTGCTGTCCGATCCCGGCAGGCTGGGCCCGCAGGGACCGGGAGTGCCGCAGCCGCCCGGACCCCTCCCCGGGGCCGTACCCCCCGCGTACCACTCCACCGGAGTGCCGACCGTCGGGCCCGGCTACCAGGCCGTGCTGCGCTACCGCGCCGCCGACGGCTCGGAGGCCCGGCTCATCCGGCGTTCCGCGCCCGGCACCCCGCACCCCGAGTGGCAGATGCTGCACGAGCTGCGGGCCCTGAACGTGCCGCCGCAGCAGGTGCTGGAGCTCCACACCGAGCTGGAGTCCTGTCTGCTCCCCGGCGGCTACTGCGCCCGCATGATCGCCGAGACCTGGCCCCAGGCCCGTATCACCAGCATCGCCCCCTACGGCACGGACCATGTGAGCCGGCAGCAGGGCATGCGCCAACTCCTCACCCACCAGGGCGAGCTGCACCAGGTGGCGGACGGCCCGGCGCGGCCGGCGCCGGTGCGGGCGCCGCTGCCGCAGGTGCAGCAGGCCCCGCCGGTTCCGCCGCAGGCGGTGGCGCAGGAGCTGGTCTCGGCGTTCGGGCCGCAGGCGGTCTGCCGGTTCGACCAGCGGGCCGTCTCGCGCCAGGGGGTGCCGGAGACCGTGGCGGCGACCCTGGTGTGGGCGGGGCTGCCGGCCGACTTCAACCCCTTCTTCTGGGCACAGCCGGCCCACCCGGTCGTACCGACCCTGGCGGAGCTGGCGGCCCAGCGCCAGGTGCAGGCCGCCGTGGACGCGGGCTCGTACCTGGTCGTGGGGAACGACTTCGGCCGGGCGATCTGTGTCCAGTACGGCACCGCGCACATCGTCGCGGTGCCGGTGGAGGCGGCGGGCCCGGGCGGGCAGCCCACGGCGCCGCAGTTCGTGAACAGCGGGCTCCCGGAGTTCGTCCGCTGTATGGCGCTCCTCGGCCGGATGTGGCGGTTCCGCTACGGCCTCAATCCGGAGCAGGCGGGGCGCTGGACGGTCGACTTCCAGGCGCAGCTCGCGGCGCTGGACCCGGCGGCGCCGGCGGCGCCCGACAACTGGTGGTCGGTGCTGCTGGAGCAGATGTGGGACGGGCTGCTGTAGCCCGTGCCGTCACCGCGCGCGCCGAGGGGCGTCCGGACCACCGCGCGTGGGCCGGGCGCCCCTCGGCGGTTCCGGTTCCGTCCTCTTTCGCCTGATGACACAGTGTCGCGTTATGAGCGTTTGTCTTGTATCCGGAAGGATATGAGCACAATCGCGTAATGCGTCGTTGGGGATCTGGAAGGGGCTCGAAGGATGAGTGCAGCATCGGTATCGCCTCATGGCTTCGCCGTTGTGCGCCGCGGCTACCGCATGGAGACGGCGGACGCGCATGTCTCCGCTCTCTCCCAGGACCGCGACGACGCCTGGGAGCGGGCGGCCCGGCTGACCGTGCTCGCCAAGGGGATGGAGGCCGAGGCCGCCCGGTTGCGCGAGGTCGTCGCCGGTCTGAGCCCTCAGGGGTACGAGGCGCTGGGCGACGGGGCCAGGGAGCTGCTGGCGCTCACCGAGGAGGAGGCCGGGGCGGTACGGGCGACGGGGCGCGCGGACGCCCGGGCCGCGCTGGACGAGGCGAGGGCCGACGGGCTGCGCACGGCGGAGGAGGCCGCCGCGGCGGCGGACGGGGCGCGCTCGGCCGCGGAGGAGTACGCCGGGGAGGTTCTGGGGGCGGCCGGGGCCGAGGCGGCGGAGATTATCGGCCAGGCGCGGGCCGAGGCGAAGCAGGTGCGCGCGGAGGTGCTCGCCGGCTGGCAGGAGACCCGGCGGCGGGCGGAGGATCTGCTCGCCGGGCTGGAGTCGGAGCAGGCGGAGCGGTGGGCGGCGGAGGGGCGCGAGCTGGAGGCCCGGCAGGCGGAGCTGGACGCCCGCCACGCCGAGCTGACCGCCTTCGCGGAGGCGGCCCTCGCGGACGCGGAGCGGGCTCTCGCCGAGACGGAGGAGCAGGCGCGCCACGGGCAGGAGGACGCGGAGGCGCGGGCGGGGGAGTTGTTGGGGCGGGCGAGGGTGCGGGAGGAGAGGGTGGGGCGGGAGACGGAGAGGGTGTTGCGGGAGACGGAGGAGGTGCGCGATGAGATGAACGCGCACATGGCGCATATCCGCAACAGCCTGGCGACGCTCACGGGCCGCGCCCCCGCCGACGGGTAGCCCCCTCCGGGGAGGCGGGCACAAGGGGCCCGCCCGCCCCGCTGGTTGCGGGTTCCCTGTGCCCCGGGGTCCGTCCTCAATCGCCGGACGGGCTGGGTTTGCCCGGCCTTGCCGGGAGGGCCTGGGCAAGCTCAGTCCTGCGGGGTGCCCGCGCGAATTCACCGTGTTGGGGAGAGCCTGGGCAAATCCAGTTCTGCGGGGCCCGCGTGAACCCGTCGTGCTGGGAGAGCCGGGCAAATCCAGCCTCGCCGGCGTTTGAGGCGCGGGGGTTCGGGGGCTGGCCCCTGACCCGGGCCCGCAGGATGCGGGTTGCCCGTGGCCCGGGGTCCGTCCTCAATCGCCGGACGGGCTGGGTTTGCTCGGGTTCCCTGTGCCCCGGGGTCCGTCCTCAATCGCCGGACGGGCTGGGGTGGTGCGGGTCACCTGTGGCCCGGAGGCCGTCCTCAATCGCCGGACGGGCTGGGGTGGTGCGGGTTGCCCGTGGCCCGGGGGGCGTTCTCAGGTGCCGGGTGGGGCGGCCTTGGGGTGGGGTGGGTCCTCCAGGAGCGGGAAGTGGCGGGGGGCCCAGAGGAGGAGGACCAGGAGGGCCAGCACCGCCGCCCCGGCCGCCCCGGCATACACATGATCCACCGCCGCGTCCACCGCCCTCCGCACCCCTTCCCCCTCCAGCCCCCTCCCCACCGCGTCCAGATCCCCCGTCCCGCCCAGCCTCCCCGCCAGCACCGCGTTCGCCACCGCCCCGAACAGCGCCGCCCCCACGCTCTGCCCGATCTGGCGGTAGAAGAGGATCGACCCCGTCGCCGTCCCCCGCTCCGACCACCCCACCCCCGCCTGCACCCCCACGATCAGCGGCAGCTGGAACAGCCCCAGCGCCGCCCCCAGCACCAGCATGAGCAGCGCGGGCTGCCAGGCGGACCCCGGGTAGGGCAGCAGCGGGAACACCGCCAGCGTCAGCGCCGCGAGCCCCATCCCGATCGCGGCGGTGTCGCGGAAGCCGATGCGGTTGTAGAGCCGGCTGGACAGCGCCGCGCTGATCGGCCAGCTGATGGTCATCACCGAGAGCACGAACCCCGCCGCTGTCGGACCGAGCCCCAGCACGGACTGCGCGTACGTCGGCAGGAACACCATCGGCGCGATCATCAGCAGCCCCAGCGCGCCGAGCGCCAGATTCGCCGCGGCGATGGTGCGCCGCCGCCACACCCACCCGGGCAGTATCGGCTCGGCGGCCCGCCGCTCCACCACGACGGTGACCGCGACCAGCACCGCCCCGGCGCCGAAGAGCGCCAGCGAGGGCGCCGAGAACCAGGGCCAGGCCACACCGCCCTGCACCAGCCCCGTGAGCAGGGCCGCCCCCGCCCCGAAGACGGCCAGCGCGCCGGCCCAGTCGATACGGGACCGGAGCGCCGCGCCCCCGGACGGCGCCGCCCCCGTCCGTACCGGCTCCCGCAGATGACGGACGATCAGCCAGAGCGCCACCGCCCCCACCGGAAGGTTGATCAGAAAGATCCACCGCCAGTCGGCCCAGGTCGCCAGCAGCCCGCCGACCGCGGGCCCTGCCACCGCCGACACCGCCCACACCGTGGAGAGCCTGGCCTGTATTCTCGGGCGCTCCTTGAGCGGGTACAGATCCGCGGCGATGGTCTGCACCGTGCCCTGGAGCGCCCCGCCGCCCAGCCCCTGGACGATCCGGAAGGCGATCAGCGACGCCATGTTCCAGGCGAGCGCGGACAGCAGCGAGCCGATGAGGAAGAGAACGATCCCGGCGATCAGGACCGGTTTGCGGCCGAGGGTGTCGGAGAACTTCCCGTACACCGGCAGGGTCACGGTCACGGCCAGCAGATAGCCGGAGAAGAGCCAGGAGAAGACGGAGAACCCGCCGAGGTCGCCCACGATCTGCGGGACGGCGGTGGACACGATCGTCCCGTCGAGCGCGGCCAGCGCGGTCCCGGTCATCAGCGCGGCCACCACCGCCCCGCGCCTCCCGTCCTCCGTACCGGTCTCCGGCGCCGCCGACCCCGGAGCGGACAGTCTGGCGTTCTCCCCCACGGCGAACCCTTTCATCCTGCAACTGGTTTCCCCGGGACACCTTCTCACCCGCTCTCGGCCCAACGGCAGGGCGCACAGGGCGGATTCCCGCTCCCACCGGGGGCGGACGCCCCCTAGGGGCTACTCCCTACGAAGGGCCGGGGCCCGTTCGTCCGGAGGGACGACGTGCCGCGGGGGTCGGATTCCTTACGTTGTTCCTACGCGGCACGGGGGACGGACGCCGCGGCAAACAGGGGGGCGGGGTGGGGGAAACCCCAGGGCCAGGAGTGCGCTGAGCACCAGTGCGCCCGCCCCCCTCCATCGACAGACTCGATGCGTACGCGGCGACACCCGGAAACCCTCGACATAGGAGACATACAGTGACAACGGCTGTGACCACCCCCCAGCACGGGGACACCGGAGGGCGTACGGCCGTCGCCGCACGCGGACGTCAGGTCGTCAAGGCGTACGGCGCGGGGGAGACCCGGGTGGTCGCGCTCGACCATGTCGATGTCGACATCAGCCGGGGCCGGTTCACCGCCATCATGGGCCCGTCCGGCTCCGGCAAGTCCACCCTGATGCACTGCCTGGCCGGCCTCGACACCGTCACCTCCGGCCAGATCTATCTGGACGACACCGAGATCACCGGCCTCAAGGACAAGAAGCTCACCCAGCTCCGCAGGGACCGGGTCGGCTTCATCTTCCAGGCGTTCAACCTGCTGCCGACGCTCAACGCCCTGGAGAACATCACCCTCCCCATGGACATAGCCGGCCGCAGGCCCGACGCGGCCTGGCTGAACCGGGTGGTGTCGACGGTGGGCCTCTCCGAGCGGCTCAAGCACCGCCCCACCCAGCTCTCCGGCGGCCAGCAGCAGCGCGTGGCCGTCGCCCGCGCGCTCGCCGCCCAGCCCGAGATCATCTTCGGTGACGAGCCCACCGGGAACCTGGACTCCCGGGCCGGCGCCGAGGTCCTCGGCTTCCTCCGCCGCTCGGTGGACGAACTGGGCCAGACCATCGTCATGGTCACCCACGACCCGGTCGCCGCCTCCTACGCGGACCGGGTGCTCTACCTCGCCGACGGCCGGATCGTGGACGAGATGTTCCGCCCGACCGCCGAGGCCGTTCTCGACCGCATGAAGGACTTCGACGCCCGGGGGCGTACCTCGTGACCGTATTCAAGACGTCCCTGCGCAACTTCTTCGCGCACAAGGGAAGAATGGCCCTCTCGGCGGTGGCGGTGCTGCTGTCCGTGGCCTTCGTGTCGGGGACCCTCGTCTTCACCGACACCATGAACACCACCTTCGACAAGCTCTTCGCCGTCACCGCCAGCGATGTCAGCGTCAAGCCCCTGGAGGACGGGGACGACGAGGGGTCGCAGACCGGCAGGCCGGAGTCCCTGCCCGCCTCCGCCCTGGCGAAGGTCAAGGCCACCGAGGGGGTCGAGTTCGCCGAGGGCGCCGTCAACAGCATGAGCGTCACGGTCGTCAACGGCGACAACAAGGACGTGGGCGCCGGCGGCGGAGCCCCGACCATCGCCGGCGACTGGACCAGGAACGACCTCCGGTCGATGGAGGTCACCTCGGGCCGGGCGCCCCGGGCGCCCGACGAGTCCATGGTCGACGCCGACACCGCGAAGAAGCACGGGCTCGCGGTCGGCGACGAACTCCGGGTCATCGCCGTCACCGGAGACCTGAGGACCACCATCTCGGGCATCGCCTCCTTCAAGGTCAGCAACCCCGGCGCGGCCCTGGTCTACCTGGAGTCCGCCACCGCGCAGCGCCAGCTGCTCGGCGCGGAGGGCCGCTACAGCTATCTCTCCGTCACCGCGGCGGACGGGGTCAGCGACGAGCGGGTCAAGAAGAACGTCGTCGCGGCGCTGGGCACCTCGTACAAGGTCAGCACGGCCGCCGAGGCGACCGACGAGGGCCGGAAGGAGGTCGGGGAGTTCCTCAATGTGATGAAGTACGCGATGCTCGGCTTCGCCGGGATCGCCTTCCTCGTCGGCATCTTCCTGATCGTCAACACCTTCTCGATGCTGGTGGCCCAGCGCACCCGTGAGATCGGTCTGATGCGGGCCATCGGCTCCAGCCGCAGCCAGGTCAACCGTTCCGTCCTGGTGGAGGCGCTTTTCCTCGGCATCGTCGGCTCCATCGCCGGAGTCGCCGCCGGAGTCGGGCTGGCCGTGGGGCTGATGGAGCTGATGGGCTCCATGGGCATGAAGCTGTCCACCGACGATCTGACGGTCGCGTGGACGGTCCCCGCGATCGGACTGGCGCTCGGTGTGATCGTGACCGTCGTCGCCGCCTACGTCCCGGCCCGCCGGGCCGGGAAGGTCTCCCCGATGGCGGCCCTGCGCGACGCCGGGACCCCCGCCGACGGGAAGTCCGGCTGGATACGGGCCGGGCTCGGGCTGCTGCTGACCGGTGCGGGCGGCGCCGCCCTGCTGGGCACCGCCCAGGCGGAGAAGGCCGCCGACGGCTCGCTGCTCCTCGGCGCCGGTGTGCTGCTCACCCTGCTCGGCTTCATCGTCATCGGCCCGCTGCTCGCGGGTGTGGTGGTCAAGGTGATCGGCGCGCTGGTGCTGCGGCTCTTCGGCCCCGTCGGACGGATGGCCGAGCGGAACGCGCTGCGCAACCCGCGCCGCACCGGAGCGACCGCCGCGGCCCTGATGATCGGGCTCGCCCTGGTGGCCTGTCTGTCGGTGGTCGGCTCCTCGATGGTCGCCTCGGCCACCGACGAGCTGGACCGGAGCGTCGGCGCCGACTTCATCATCCAGACCGGGACCGGGCAGCCGGTCGTCCCGCAGGCCCTCCGGGCCATGGAGAAGGCCGAGGGCATCGCGCACATCTCCGAGTACAAGCCGGTCGAGGCGAAGGTCACCGGGCCCGACGGGAAGTCCGCGACGGAGACCCTCATCGCCACCGATCCGACGTACGCGAGGGATCTGCGCCGCGAGATGGTCGAGGGCGAGCAGTCCGACGCGTACGCGAAGGACGCGATCTCGGTCGGCGACGAGTACGCCGGGAAGCACGGGGTCCGGGTCGGTGACACCCTCACCGTCGCCTTCGACGGGGGACGCACGGCGAAGCTGAGGGTCGCGGCGATCACCTCGGACGATGTCTCGCTGGACCAGGGCGCCAAGTACCTCGCGATCGAGACGGTGGCGCGGTATCTGCCGGCCGACCGGATGCCGCAGAACCAGATGCTGCTCGCCACGGCGGAGAAGGGCCAGGCGAAGAAGGCCCAGGCCGCGCTCAAGGCGTCGCTCGCGGACTACCCGCAGTACAAGGTGCGCGACCAGACCGACTACAAGGACGAGCTGAAGAGCCAGGTCGACCAGATTCTGAACATCGTCTACGGCCTGCTGGCGCTCGCGATCATCGTCGCGATCCTCGGTGTGGTGAACACGCTGGCGCTGTCGGTGGTGGAGCGGACGAGGGAGATCGGTCTGATGCGGGCGATCGGTCTGTCGCGGCGGCAGCTGCGGCGCATGATCCGGCTGGAGTCGGTGGTGATCGCCCTCTTCGGGGCGGTGCTGGGGCTCGGGCTGGGGATGGGGTGGGGGGTGGCGGCGCAGAAGCTGCTGGCGCTGGAGGGGATGGGGATTCTGGAGATTCCCTGGGGGACGATTGGGGGGGTGTTCGTGGGGGCGGCGTTTGTGGGGCTCTTCGCCGCGCTGGTGCCGGCGTTTCGGGCGGGCCGCATGAATGTCCTGAACGCCATCGCCACGGAGTGACGCCTCCGGCTGCGGAGAGCCACGCCCCGGGAGCCTCTGGGCCCCGCGCCACGGTCAGCCGCTCTGAGGGTTGGGCCGAGGCCCGAAATCCAGGTCTTCCGGTGGTTGAGCCGCATCACCTCCCGGCCCTTCCGGTGGTTGAGCCGCATCACCTCCCGGCCCTTCCGGTGGTCGAGCCGCACCACCTCGGCCTCGCTGGCGAGCTGAGGCACGAAATCCAGCCTCGCCGGCGTTTGAGGCGCGGGGGTTCGGGGGCTGGCCCCCGACCGTGGCCCGCACCGTGCGGGGTCCCGTGGCCCGGGGTCCGTCCTCAATCGCCGGACGGGCTGGGTTTGTGCGGGGTCCTGTGGCCCGGGGTCCGTCCTCAATCGCCGGACGGGCTGGGTTTGTGCGGGTCTCCTGTCTGGGAGGTGCCCCCGGACGGGCTGGGTTTGTGCGGGGTCCCGTGGCCCGGGGTCCGTCCTCAAGCTCCCCCAGGGCTGCCTCTGGGAGGTGCCCCCGGACGGGCCGGGTTTGTGCGGGGTCCTGTGGCCCGGGGGCTGTCCTCAAGCGCGGGACGGGCCGGCCGGTGCCGGCCGGGTGGGTTGGCTCGGGGAGTGGGGGGACGGGGGCGGGCGTAGGGTGGAGGGCCCGGCACGGTGGACGTGCCGGGCCCTCCGCGTTGCCCAGCACTGCCTTCCCGGGAGGGAACCCCTTTCATGAGCCTGCACGGTCTGCTCGACGCCGTCTCCCATGACCCCGCGCTCACCGAAGCGGTCCACACCGCCCGCAGCGGCACCCGGATGCACGTCGACCTGGTCGGCCCCCCCGCCGCCCGCCCCTTCGCCGTCGCCGCGCTCGCCCGCGACAGCGCCCGCCCCGTGCTCGCGGTCACCGCGACCGGCCGCGAGGCCGAGGACCTGGCGGCGGCGCTGCGCTCCCTCCTCCCCGAGGAGGGCATCGTCGAGTACCCCTCCTGGGAGACCCTCCCGCACGAGCGCCTCTCCCCCCGCTCCGACACCGTCGGCCGCCGTCTCGCCGTGCTGCGCCGCCTCGCGCACCCCTCCCCGGACGACCCCGCCGCAGGCCCCGTCCAGGTGGTCGTCGCACCGATCCGCTCGGTGCTCCAGCCCCAGGTCAAGGGGCTCGGCGAGCTGGAGCCCGTGGCCCTGCGCACCGGCCGGCAGGCCGATCTGAACGAGGTCGTCGACGCCCTCGCCGCCGCCGCCTACTCCCGGGTCGAGCTGGTCGAGAAGCGCGGCGAGTTCGCCGTCCGCGGCGGCATCCTCGATGTCTTCCCCGCCACCGAGGAGCACCCCCTCCGGGTGGAGTTCTGGGGCGACGACATCGAGGAGATCCGCTACTTCAAGATCGCCGACCAGCGCTCCCTGGAGGTCGCCGAACACGGACTGTGGGCCCCGCCCTGCCGTGAGCTGCTCCTCACCGACGAGGTCCGCCGCCGCGCCGCCGCCCTCGCCGAGGCCCACCCCGAGCTGGGCGAACTCCTCGGCAAGATCGCCGAGGGCATCGCGGTCGAGGGCATGGAGTCCCTCGCCCCGGTCCTGGTCGACGAGATGGAGCTGCTGCTCGACGTGCTCCCCGAGGGCTCGATGGCCGTGGTCTGCGACCCCGAGCGGGTCCGCACCCGGGCCGCCGACCTGGTCGCCACCAGCCAGGAGTTCCTGCACGCCTCCTGGGCGGCGACCGCCGGTGGCGGCGAGGCCCCGATCGATGTCGGCGCGGCCTCCCTCCGGGGCATCGCCGACGTCCGCGACCACGCCCGAGACCTCGGCATGATGTGGTGGTCCATCTCCCCCTTCGCCGCCGACGAGGAGCTGTCGGACGACACCCTCAAGCTCGGTATGCACGCCCCCGAGTCCTACCGGGGCGACACCGCCCGCGCGCTCGCCGACACCAAGGGCTGGCTGGCCGACGGCTGGCGCACCGTCTTCGTCACCGAGGCCCACGGCCCGGCCGCCCGCACCGTCGAGGTCCTCGGCGGCGAGGGTGTGCCCGCCCGGCTCGAACCCCGGCTGGGCGAGATCGAGCCCGCCGTCGTCCAGGTCGCCACCGGCTCCATCGACTTCGGCTTCATCGCCCCGGGCCTGCGGCTCGCCGTCCTCACCGAGACCGATCTCTCCGGCCAGAAGGCGGCCGGCAAGGACGGCCGGCGGATGCCCACCCGCCGCCGCAAGACCATCGACCCGCTCACCCTGGAGACCGGCGACTACATCGTCCACGAGCAGCACGGCGTGGGCCGCTACATCGAGATGGTGCAGCGCACGGTCCAGGGCGCGACCCGTGAGTACCTCGTCGTGGAGTACGCCCCGGCCAAGCGCGGCCAGCCCGGCGACCGGCTCTACATCCCCACCGACCAGCTGGAGCAGATCACCAAGTACGTGGGCGGCGAGGCCCCCACCCTGCACCGGCTCGGCGGCGCCGACTGGACCAGGACCAAGGCGCGCGCCAAGAAGGCCGTCAAGGAGATCGCCGCCGACCTGATCAAGCTCTACTCCGCCCGGATGGCGGCCCCCGGCCACGCCTTCGGCCCCGACACCCCCTGGCAGCGGGAGCTGGAGGACGCCTTCCCGTACGCGGAGACGCCCGACCAGCTCTCCACCATCGCCGAGGTCAAGGAGGACATGGAGAAGACCGTCCCCATGGACCGTCTGATCTGCGGCGACGTGGGCTACGGCAAGACCGAGATCGCGGTCCGCGCCGCCTTCAAGGCCGTCCAGGACGGCAAGCAGGTCGCGGTCCTCGTCCCCACCACCCTCCTGGTCCAGCAGCACTTCGGCACTTTCTCC
The DNA here is from genome assembly GCF_040296845.1 of Streptomyces sp. NPDC001985. Taxonomy (NCBI): domain Bacteria; kingdom Bacillati; phylum Actinomycetota; class Actinomycetes; order Kitasatosporales; family Streptomycetaceae; genus Streptomyces; species Streptomyces sp. NPDC001985. Next base: position 57,543 of record NZ_JBEOYB010000047.1, on the reverse strand, counting down.
GAGCGGTACTCCCAGTTCCCGGTGAAGGTGCGCGCGCTCTCCCGGTTCCAGTCCGAGACCGACTCCAAGGCCACCCTGGAGGGCCTGCGGGACGGCGCCGTCGACATCGTCATCGGCACCCACCGCCTCTTCTCCTCCGAGACCAAGTTCAAGGACCTCGGCCTGGTCATCGTCGACGAGGAGCAGCGGTTCGGCGTCGAGCACAAGGAGCAGCTGAAGAAGCTGCGCGCCAATGTCGACGTCCTGACCATGTCCGCCACCCCCATCCCCCGGACGCTGGAGATGGCGGTGACCGGTATCCGCGAGATGTCGACCATCACCACCCCGCCGGAGGAGCGCCACCCGGTCCTCACCTTCGTCGGACCGTACGAGGAGAAGCAGATCGGCGCGGCCGTCCGCCGGGAACTCCTCCGCGAGGGCCAGGTCTTCTACATCCACAACCGGGTCGAGTCCATCGACCGGACGGCGGCCCGGCTGCGCGGCATCGTCCCCGAGGCGCGGATCGCCATCGCGCACGGCCAGATGTCGGAGTCGGCGCTCGAACAGGTCGTGGTGGACTTCTGGGAGAAGAAGTTCGACGTCCTGGTCTCCACGACGATCGTGGAGTCGGGCATCGACATCTCCAACGCCAACACCCTGATCGTCGAGCGCGGCGACAACTTCGGCCTCTCGCAGCTCCACCAGCTGCGCGGCCGGGTGGGCCGGGGCCGGGACCGGGGTTACGCCTACTTCCTCTACCCGCCGGAGAAGCCCCTCACCGAGACCGCGCACGAGCGGCTCGCGACCATCGCCCAGCACACCGAGATGGGCGCCGGCATGTATGTGGCGATGAAGGACCTGGAGATCCGGGGGGCCGGCAACCTCCTCGGCGGCGAGCAGTCCGGCCATATCGCCGGGGTCGGCTTCGATCTGTACGTACGCATGGTGGGGGAGGCCGTCGCCGACTACCGCGCCTCCCTGGCGGGCGGGGTGGAGGAGGAGCCCCCGCTGGAGGTGAAGATCGAGCTGCCGGTGGACGCGCACGTCCCGCACGACTACGCCCCCGGTGAGCGGCTGCGCCTCCAGGCGTACCGCGCCATCGCCTCCGCCACCACGGAGGAGGACATCAGGGCGGTGCGCGACGAGCTGACCGACCGCTACGGCAAGCTGCCCGAGCCGGTGGAGAATCTGCTGCTGGTGGCGGGGCTGCGGATGCTGGCGCGGGCCTGCGGGGTCGCGGAGATCGTCCTCCAGGGCGGCAACATCCGCTTCGCGCCGGTCGAGCTGCGCGAGTCGCAGGAGCTGCGGCTCAAGCGGCTCCACCCCCGGACCGTCATCAAGCCGGGGGCGAAGCAGGTGCTGGTCCCGCGCCCCACGACCGGGAAGATCGGCGGGAAGCCGGTGGTGGGACGGGAACTGCTGGGATGGACCGGGGAGTTCCTCACCACGATCCTGGGGTCCTGACCCCCCGCCTCCGCGCCGGGGCCCGGTCCGCTTCCCGGGGCCGGCCCCCTCCCGGGGGCCCTCCCCGGGCGGTTCAGCGCGCTGTGCGGCCGGCCCGGCCCCCGGGCGCGCGCGCGGTCAGTAGGCTGCGCCTGTGAGCGAACCCCGGGTCCCAGGACCCCTCGTCGTCGTCGGATGCGTGGCGGCCCTGAGCGCGGCGGTCGTGCTCACGGGCTGCGAGAGCCCCGGCCCCTCCGGCCCCTCCTCTCCCCGCGCCTCTTCGGGCTCCTCCTCCGGCACGAGCCCGCTCGCCAACCCGGACGGCACCCGCCCGGGGCTCGCCCCGCTCACCTCGGACGAGGACCGGGCCGCAGCGCGCCGGCTGATCGACCGGGTCGCGACCAAGGGCCGGGGCCCGAGGACGGGTTACGCACGGGACGAGTTCGGCTACGCCTGGATGGACACCGCCGACGGTGTGCCGCTCGCGCGCAACGGCTGCGACACCCGCAACGATCTGCTCGCCCGCGACGGCAAGCGGCTGAAGTATCGTTCCGGCTCCGACTGCGTGGTCATCGCGCTCACCCTGGACGATCCCTACACCGGGACCTCCGTCGAGTGGCGGAAGGCCGATGCGTCCGCTGTTCAGATAGACCATGTCGTTCCTCTCTCGTACAGCTGGCAGATGGGGGCGGCCCGGTGGACCGCCGAGAAGCGCCGGCGCATCGCCAACGACCCGCTGAATCTGCTTCCGGTGGACGGGCCGTCCAACAGCGCCAAGGGGGACGCGGGCCCCGCGTCCTGGCTGCCGCCGGACCGGAGCGTCCGCTGCTCCTACGCGGTGCGGATCTCCCAGGTCGCCGTCGCGTACGACATGCCGGTGACGGCCGCCGACAAGCGGGCGATGCTCGCGCAGTGCCGGTAGGGGGTTCAGCGGCCGAGGGCGCGGCGCGCCGCTTCCCTGGTGACGATGGACTCCGCCGGGGGCTTCGCGGCGCGGACCGGCTCTCCGTAGCCGGAGAAGACCATGACGAACGGGCCATCGCCGCCCTTCTGTTCCATGCGGAGCAGAACGGGCCTCCCCTCGGCGGCGAAGTCGACGCTGATGCCGATCCCGTCCTTCGCCGTGGTGATCCGCAGTGCCGCGCGGCCGTTCACCGTGGTCCTCGCGGCCTTCGCCGCGATGCCCCCGGTCTGGTCCCGGGTCGGCACGCTCGCCAGGACCAGCTCCCGGAAGTCACAGAGCCGCAGCCCCTGCTGGATCTCCGCGGATGCCGGGTCCCCCGCCATCCACCGGCCCGCGAAGGTCCTGATGTGCGAGGCCAGCCGCTCGGGGTCGGCCTCGCCCAGCTCCCGCAGACGCGCCTCGTTGAGCCGCAGATAGACGGAGCCGTCGCGGGTCCTGAGGACCTCGACGGTGCCCGGGCCACCGAAGGAGGAGGTGGTCCGGCACTCCTTGTCCCGGTTGGAACTCATCCGGACGGTGGCCTTCCGCCCGCCCCCGCCCCCGCGCATCGCCGCGTCGACCGTCACCGAGTGGGCCTTCCGGGTGCCCTCGACGCTCGCCAGGAAGCGGTCCACCCACTCCGCCTCGGTGCCGCCCGCCGGAGCGGGAGTCCTCTGCGCGGCGGGCGCCTTCTCCTCCGCCGTCTCCGGGGCCCGCGCCCCGGACTTCTCCGCGGCCTTCGCGCCGGTGCCCGGCGCCGGCCCGGCGGTCCCGGCCGGGCCGGCGCCGCACCCCGCCGCGCTCAGGGCGGTGGCGAGGGCGACGGCGGCGACGGCCAGAGGACGGCCGGTGGGGCGGGAGGGGAGGGGCATCGGTGGCTCCGGGGTGCTCGTACGGGGTGTGTACGCCGGGTCAGACCGTCAGCTCCCACACCGACGCGTCGAGGAGGAGGCCGGGGGTGACCTCGACGCTAAGGATCTTCGCACTGGCCGGAGCGGAGAAGACATGCGAGACCGTGGACTTCTTCCCCGGCAGCAGCGTGCCGCTGAAGCCGGTACCGATGCCCTCGTCGAAGACCTGCTCCGCCGCGACCCCGTCCTCCCCGGCGCGGGCCTCGGTGAGCACGAGAGTGGGCTCGAACTTCTCGCTGCCGGTGTTCTCGATGGTCACCGTCACCCGGTGGGCCTTGTTCCCCGCGGTGTGGCCGGCCGCGAACTCGCTGGGCGAGAAGGGCTTGGGGGCGGAGACCGTGACCTTCACACCATTGCGGTAGGCGGCCGTCTCCCCGGCCGTCAGCGCCTCCGACCCGGAGCCGGAGCCACCGCTCGCCCCCTTCGCCTTGCCCTTGCCCTTCTTCTTGCCCTTGTCCGTGCCGGAGGTGTCGGAGGTGTCGGAGCTGTTGGAGCCGTCGGACGTGTCGGAGCCGTCGGACCCGGACTCCGGCGCGGGCTCCTTGCTCGCCGACGCGGATCTGTTGACCTCGTCGACCGCGTCGTCCACGGCCTGGAAGGTGAGGACCGCGCCGACGATCGAGGCCCCCATCGCCAGCAGACCGAGCACGGCGCCGACGGTGGTCACCCCCTTGTTGGTCGCCTCGCCGCGCTTGGCCCGGCCCCGGCCGACCAGCCCCATGATCAGGGCGAGCAGACCGAAGGTGCCGCCCAGCCAGAAGATCAGCGGGATCGGACCGGTGATCACACCGAGGACGCCCAGCACCAGCGCGGCCGTGCCGAGGCCGTTCCGGACCGGCCGGTGCGACGGGTGTCCGTGCTGCTGCGGGTACTGCCCCTGCTGCTGCGGGTACTGGCCGTGGGGCTCCGGCCGCGGGTCCTGGGGCTGGTGGGTGGAGTGGGACATGAGCGCGTCCTCCCGGACATGGCTGTGAACTGGGGCCAATGGGGAGCCCCCCGTGGTGACGGGCCAATAAGACCAGAGGCTGTGAACCGAGTCAACATCACTCTCGTGATTCAAGTCCGGCAACGCTGTGAAGTGGGAAATCTTCTGTGGGCGGTTATGATCGGCGCCACAGCACAGGGGCAGAGAGGCGGCGCAGGTGCCGGAGAACGCAAGCGAGGTCACCGCGGCCGGAATCGCCCGGCTGGCCGGTGTCGGACGGGCCGCGGTCAGCAACTGGCGGCGCCGCCACCCCGACTTCCCCAAGCCCGTCGGAGGCACCGAGACCAGCCCCTCCTTCGCCCTCGCCGAGATCGAGCGGTGGCTGCGCGAGCAGGGCAAGCTCGCCGAGGTCCCGCTCCGCGAGCGGGTCTGGCAGCAGCTCGCCGACCACCCGGCCACCACCGGGGGCGCGCTCGTCCGCACCGGCTGCGTCCTGCTGCTCGTACGCGAGCGCCCGGCCGTCTGGGGCGAACTCACCGGCCTGACCGACCGGCGGATGGCCGAGCTGCTGCCGACCGCGCTGGAGGCGCTCCTCACCGCCCGCTTCGGCGCCACCGGTACGGAACTCTTCGGCGCGGCGCTCTCCCCCGTGCCGGGACCCGCCGCCGGCCCCGGGGCGTCCGGGCCCCCGCCGGCCGGCGTCGCCGCCCTGCGCTCCGCCGTCGAACTCGCCACCGGTCTCGGCGCCCGCGAGACCTTCGAGTTCCTGCTCGGCCGCTTCCTGGACGCCAACCTCCGGCAGTACACCCTCACCCCGGCGGGCCCCGCCGCCCTGATGGCCGCCATCGCCGTGCCCGGGGAGGGCGCGACCGTCCTCGACCCGGCCGCCGGTGCCGGAGGTCTGCTCCTCGCCGTCCCCCGGCCCGCGGCCCTGTGCGCCCAGGACGCCGACGCCGATCTCACCGCGCTCACCGCGCTCCGCCTCGCGCTGCACTCCGACGCGACCGTCCGCGCCCGCGCCGGCGACACCCTGCGCGCCGACGCCTTCGCCGACACCTCCGCCGACGCCGTGCTCTGCCACCCGCCCTTCAACGAGCGCAACTGGGGCCACGACGAACTCGCCTACGACCCCCGCTGGGAGTACGGCTTCCCGGCCCGCACCGAGTCCGAGCTGGCCTGGGTGCAGCACGCGCTCGCCCGGCTCCGCCCCGGCGGCACCGCCGTCCTGCTGATGCCGCCCGCCGCCGCCTCCCGCCGCTCCGGCCGGCGCGTCCGGGCCGGGCTGCTGCGCCGGGGCGCGCTGCGGGCCGTGATCGCCCTCCCGGCGGGCGCCGCGCCGCCCTACGGCATCCCCCTCCACCTCTGGGTGCTGCGCAGGCCCGAACCGGGCCTCGCCCCGCCCCCCGAACTGCTGCTCGTGGACACCGCCGGGGTCACCGGAGCCGCCGGCGGACGCGACCGGCTCGACTGGCGGGCCCTCCAGGAGGCCGCGCTCGACGCCTGGGGCGCCTTCGGGCGGCCGGGCGGGGACGGCCGCGCGGAACGGGACGGGATCAGCCGCTCCGTACCGGTGATCGAACTCCTCGACGACGATGTCGACCTCGCCCCCGCGCGGCACGTCCCGCCCGCCGACACCGGGGTCGGCCCCGACGAACTGCGGCGGGTGCGCGACCGGCTCGGCGAGACGCTCCGGCTGACCGGTGAACTCACCCCCTCCCCGGCGCTCCCCGCCGGACCCGGCACCCCCTGGCCCACCACCACCGTCGGCGAACTGGCCCGCGCCGGAGCCCTGCTGATCCGCGCGGGCACCACCCACCCGGGCCCCGCCCCCGGCGGCCCCGGCGGCCGGGAGGCCGTCCTCACGGAGCACGATGTCCTCACCGGGACCGAACCCTCCGGAACCCGCGCCGACACCGGCGACCCGGCCGACGGCGAACCGGTGCGCGTCGAGGCCGGCGACGCGGTGGTGCCCGTCCTCGGCGGCGGTTCCGTCGTCCGGGTCGTCGACGAGGCCACCGCCGGAGCCGTCCTCGGGCGCAACCTCCATCTGCTGCGCCCCGATCCCGCCGCGCTCGATGTCTGGTTCCTCGCCGGCTTCCTGCGCGGCACCGCCAACACCCGGCAGGCCAGCAGCCATGTCTCCAGCGCCACCCGGCTCGATGTGCGCCGGCTCCAGCTGCCCCGGCTGCCCCTGGCCGACCAGCGCCGCTACGGGGAGCGCTTCCGCGCGCTGGCCGCCTTCGAGGACACCCTGCGGCTCGCGGGCCGGCTCGGCGAGCAGTTGGTGCGCGGTCTGTACGACGGGCTGACGGACGGCACCGTACGCCCCGACTGAGCCCTGCCCCGAGTACCGGCCCGAGCCCCGCCCGGAGTACCGGCCCGAGCCCCGCCCGGTCCCGAGGGGCCCGTGTGACATGGCGCACGAACACCGGTCCCGTACAACCCGGGAGAGCGCGACGGTGTCGGTGTATACGCTCGTTCCCCACGCAGCCTCGTCCCCAGGCGTTCAGGAGCAGGAATGCACGGCCCAGGCCATGTCCCGCAGCAACCCGGCAGCCGAGCGGGGCTCGCCGCGCTCATCGCGCTGCGCGTGCTCTTCGTGGCCATGTCGATCGGCACCCTCGGCCTGCTCTCCTGGGCGCCGATGCTCCGGATCGCGATCCTGCGCCGGCAGCGCTCCGACTGGCTGCTCTTCTGGGGCTGTCTCGTCGTGGTGGTCGTCTGCTTCGTGATGATCGGCGATTTCAGCGCGGCCGAGTCGGCGTCGGGGGCCGAGGCCACGGCCACGGGCATCGAGGTCGTCTTCCTGCTCGTGCTGATGGCGGTCATGCTCGGGGTGCCCGTGCACTATCTGGTCGCCGAGATACGCCACTACCAGCAGCCCGCCCCGCACTGGGGACCCCCGCCGCCGCCCTACGGGATGACCGCCCCGGCGCACGGACCGCCCGCACAGCCGCCGGCGGGGTACGGCTATCCGCACGCCGTCCCGCAGGGCCCCCACCGCCCCGCCCCGCCCGCGCACCCTCCGTACGCGCCGCCCCCGCACGGCGCCTCCCCCTACACCTCCCCGCCCCCGCCCCCGCCCCCGCGGTCCCCGCGCCCCGGCGTCGCCCAGCAGCCGCCCGCCGCCGACAAGCCCCGCATCGCACAGGTCCGCGCCGAGCTGGACGAGCTGAGTGACTACCTCCGCAAGGAGCGGGGCCGGTGAACGGACGCGTCATCGCGGACCGCTACGAGCTGTCCACCGTCATCGGGCAGGGCGGCATGGGCCAGGTGTGGACGGCGTACGACCGGCGGCTCGACCGGCGGGTCGCCGTCAAGCTGCTGCGCCCCGACCGGATGGCCGCCGCCACCACCGCCGACGAGATCCGGCTCCGCTTCGTCCGCGAGTGCCGGGTGACCGCCCAGGTCTCCCACCCGGGCCTGGTCACCGTCCACGACGCGGGCACCGCCGGAGACGACCTCTATCTCGTCATGCAGTACGTCGAGGGGGCGGACCTCGCCGACCACCTCGCCGAGCACGAGCCCTACCCCTGGCAGTGGGCCGTCTCCGTCGCCGCCCAGCTCTGCGGGGTGCTCGCCGCCGTGCACGCCGTGCCGATCGTCCACCGCGACCTCAAGCCCCGCAATGTGATGGTCCAGCCGGACGGCACCGTCACCGTGCTGGACCTCGGGGTCGCCTCCGTCATCGACACCGACACCACCCGTCTCACCCACACCGGCTCGCCGATCGGCAGCCCCGCCTACATGGCCCCCGAGCAGGCGATGGGCGGCGCGGTCGGCCCGTACACCGATCTGTACGCCCTCGGCGTGCTCCTCCACGAACTCCTCAGCGGCGATGTGCCCTTCACCGGGCCCACCGCCCTCGGGGTCCTCCACCGCCACCTCCACGAGCCGCCGTTCCCCGTGCGCGGGCTGCGGCCCGAGATACCCGAGGCGCTGGAGGCGCTGGTGCTGCGGCTGCTCTCCAAGGACCCCCAGCACCGGCCGGGTGACGCCCAGGAGGTGTACGCGGCACTGGAACCGCTGCTGCCCGGCCGGGGCGCCCCCAGCGGGCCGCTCGACCCCACCCGGCCCTTCCTCCGCCCCTTCGCCCCCTGGCCCGAGCGCGCCGCGCCCCCGAGGACCGACGCCCCCGCCCCCGCGACGGCCCCGCGCCTCGATGTGGCCGCCGCCGTCGACGAGGTGAAGCGTCTCCTCGGCGAGGGCGGCATCACCCAGGCCGTGGACATCCTCGGCTCCATCCTCCCGGCCGCCGCCGCCGAGCACGGCGAGCACTCACCGGTCGTCAGAATCCTGCGCAAGCAGTACGCGACCACGCTGATGGACGACGGGCAGTACCGCCGGGCCCTGCCCGAGCTGCGCAGACTCGCCGACGACCGGGCCGCCGAGGCCGGTCCCTCCGACCCGGGGACCCTCCAGTTCCGCTACGACGCCGCCCAGTGCCTGGAGCAGCTCGGCGAAGCCGTCGCCGCGCTCGGCGAGTACCGCGCCCTCCTGCCGCACCACGAGGGCGGCACCGACCCGGCCCGTGCCTTCGACATCCGCCGGCGGATCGGGAATCTGCTCCTCGCCGTCGGCGACCACACGGCGGCCGGGCAGCACTTCAGGGCGCTGCTGTACGACGCCGAGCGCGGCTACGGGCCGTACCATCCGCTCGCCGTGGAGGTGCGCCGGGGGCTGGAGCACCAGCAGCGGTTCCACGGCCCGTGAACCGGCCGGCGGCGCCACCGTGTGTGGCACGCTGCCGGGGACCGCCGCACGCACGATCCGTCCACACCATCCGCACGGGGGCACAACCATGACAGTCCGGGGCCAGCTGCTGAGATTCGCCCTTGTGGGAGCCGTCAACACCGGCACGTACTACGGCCTGTACCTGCTGCTGCTCACCCGGTTGCCCTATGTGTGGGCCCATGTGGGCGCCTTTCTGCTGAGCATGGTCGGGTCCTTCTTCCTGACCTCGTACTTCACCTACCGGACCCGCCCGACCTGGCGGAAGTTCCTGCTCTTCCCGCTCACCAACGCCGCCAACTTCACCGTCACCACGGCGGGCGTCTACCTGCTGGTGGACATCCTGCGCCTCGACGACCGCCACGCCCCGCTGATCGCCTCGGCCGCCGCGATCCCGATCACCTTCGTCCTCTCCCGGACGATCATGCTCAGGCCGGAGGAGCGGCGGCGGGGAGCCCCGGCGGAGCCGGTAACGGCCGAATCAGTGGCCGCGAAGTAGTGGCCCACACCACTCCCTCCTGCCTAACATCATCTCCGCAGGCTTGTGAAGCGCAGCACAATCACGCCGGGAGGCTCCTTTGCACCGCCGCCGTCGCACCGCGATCACCGTCTCCGCCGCTCTGCTCGCCGCCGCACCCCTCCTCACGGCCTGCGGCAACGAGGCCCACCCCGGCGCCGCCGCCGTGGTCGGCGGGGAGCGGATCGAGGTGTCGTCCGTCCAGGCGAAGGTGAAGGACGTACGCACCGCGCAGCGGAGTTCGCCGCAGTCCGCGCAGCTCATCAAGGACAGCGGGCAGCTCAGCCGGGCCAAGCTCTACGACCTCATCGTGGCCCGGGTCGTCGAGCGCGCCGCCGCCGACGCGGGGGTGAGCGCCACCCGCAAGGAGGTCGCGGACGGGCGGGCCGCCCTCGCCCAGCAGGCCGGCGGGGACCAGCAGCTGACCGCCGTCTATCTCCAGCAGCGCGGGGTCGCCCCCGACCAGGTCGACGACGTGGTCCGCCGGGACATCCTCGTCGGCAAGCTCGCCCAGTCCCTGGGCGCCACCACCGCCCCCGACGGCCAGGAGCGGCTGAACGCCGTCTTCACCGCCGCGGCCAAGGCGCTCGACATCGACGTCAACCCGCGCTTCGGGAGCTGGAGCGACCAGAAGCTGGAGCTGGGCGACTACAAGGCGCCCTGGATCAGCCAGCTCTCCCGGCAGCCCGCACCGCCCGCCGAGGGAGCGTAGGGCCCCTCCCCACCGAGGTAGGTTCGTGGGGTGACCACAGACCACCCCGCCACCGGGCGCATCGTCCTGCTCACCGCCAGCCACCGGGTCGCGCCGGGACTGCTGTCCTGGCCGGCCTGGCGGACGCTGCGCGCGGCGGGCCGGGTGCTCTGCGCCGACGCCGCCCACCCGCAGCTCCCCTACCTCCGCGAGGCGGGTGTCACGGTGGAGACCGCGTCGCCCACCGCCCGGGAACTGGTGGACGCCTGCGCCGGGGACGGCGCCACCGTTGTGGTGCTCGCCTCCGGCGAGGGCGACCGGGCGCTCACCGACGGCCTGGCCCGCCTCGCCGGCTCGGGCCGTGAGCGGATGCCCGACCTGGAGCTGCTCCCCGGCTCGTACGACCTCCCCGGCGCCCGTCTCCTCGATCTCGTCCAGATCATGGACCGTATCCGCGCCGAGTGCCCCTGGTCCTCCACCCGGACCCACCGCGAGCTGGCGAAGTACGGCATCGAGGAGGCGTACGAGCTGGTGGAGGCGATCGAGGACGGCGACCGCGACGAGCTGCGCGAGGAGCTGGGGGACGTCCTCCTCCAGGTCGTCTTCCACGCCCGGATCGCCCAGGACGACGCGGACGAGCCGTTCTCGATCGACGATGTGGCGGGGACGATCGTGGAGAAGCTGATCCACCGGCACCCCCATGTCTTCGGCGACGAGCACGCCGGGACCCCGGACGAGGTGAAGGCCCTCTGGCTCCGGACGAAGGCGGTCGAGAAGCAGCGCGACTCGGTCACCGACGGCGTACCGCTCGGACAGCCCGGTCTGGCGCTCGCCGCGAAGCTCTCCTCCCGGGTGCGCTCGGCCGGTCTCGACGTGCCGCTGCCGTCCGGCGCGGGCGTCGGGTACGAGCTGCTCGCCCTCGCCGCGCGCGCGGAGGCGGAGGGGGTGGACCCGGAGGCGGCGCTGCGGGCGGCGGGCCGGGTCTACCGGGACGCGATCCGGGCGGCGGAGGGCCGGGCGGCCGGCTGAGCCTCCCGCCCCGCTCCGGGCCGGGCCTCCCGCTCGGGGCCGGACCTCCCGCTCCGGACCGCCCGCCCCGCTCCGGGCCGGACCGACCACCGCCCCGGCTCCCGGGGGGCCGCCGGGGCGGCCCCGCGGGTACCGTCGGGGAGTGAGCAGCACCCCCGCCCCCGGCCCCGTCCCCGAACTCTTCAGCTGGGAGTTCGCCACCGACCCCTACCCCGCCTACGCGCACCTCCGCGAGCACGCCCCGGTCCACCGCACCCGGCTGCCCAGCGGGGTCGAGGCCTGGCTGGTGACCCGGTACGCCGACGCCCGCCAGGCCCTCGCCGACCAGCGGCTGTCGAAGAACCCGGCGCACCACGACGAGCCCGCGCACGCCAGGGGGAAGACGGGGATTCCCGGGGAGCGCAAGGCCGAGCTGATGACCCATCTGCTCAATATCGACCCGCCCGACCACACCCGGCTGCGGCGGCTGGTCTCCAAGGCGTTCACCCCGCGCACGGTCGCCGAGTTCGCCCCCCGCGTCCAGGAGCTGACCGACCGCTTCATCGACGGCTTCATCGAGCGCGGCGAGGCGGATCTCATCCACGAGTTCGCCTTCCCGCTCCCCATCCACGCCATCTGCGATCTGCTCGGTGTGCCCCGCGAGGACCAGGACGACTTCCGCGACTGGGCCGGCATGATGATCCGTCACGGCGGCGGTCCGCGCGGCGGGGTCGCCCGCTCGGTGAAGAAGATCCGCGGCTATCTCGTCGAGCTGATCCACCGCAAGCGCGAGAACCCCGGGGACGATCTGATCTCCGGTCTGATCCGGGCGAGCGACCACGGCGAGCACCTCACCGAGAACGAGGCCGCCGCGATGGCCTTCATCCTGCTCTTCGCGGGGTTCGAGACCACCGTCAATCTGATCGGCAACGGCGCCTACGCCCTGCTGACCCACCCCGAGCAGCGCGAGCGGCTCCAGACGTCCCTGGCGGCGGGCGAGACCGGTCTGCTGGCGACCGGTGTGGAGGAGCTGCTGCGCTACGACGGGCCGGTGGAGATGGCCACCTGGCGGTTCGCCACCGAGCCGCTGGTGATCGGGGACCAGGAGATCGGAACGGGCGATCCGGTGCTCGTGGTGCTGGCCGCGGCCGACCGCGATCCGGAACGATTCTCCGAACCGGACGTACTCGACCTTTCCCGGCGTGACAACCAGCATCTGGGGTACGGGCACGGCATCCACTACTGCCTCGGGGCCCCACTGGCCCGGCTGGAGGGCCAGACCGCACTCGCGACCCTGCTCAGAAGGCTGCCGGACCTTCGGCTCGCCGCCGATCCGGCCGATTTGCGCTGGCGCGGAGGGCTGATTATGCGTGGATTGCGCACCCTGCCGGTGCGGTTCACCCCGGGGTCGATTGACGGAGCGTCAGAACTGTGACTTTTGTGTGATCTTCCCTGCACCGACTTGTGACGCGTGTTCGACTGCCGCTACGTTCACCCCCGTCTCTCAAGCAGTCAGGCGAAAGGCAACCGCATGCTCTCCGGGAATGGTCGACATCGCCGACCCCGTCAGGCTCCGGCTCTCGTTGTCGCGGCAGGGGTGACGGGATCGGCCATCGCGATTCCGCTCCTCGGCGCGGGCTCCGCGACCGCGGCCGAGACCACCACGTGGGACCGGGTCGCGGAGTGCGAGAGCGGCGGCATCTGGAGCGCCGACACCGGCAACGGCTACTACGGCGGACTCCAGTTCTCCCAGCGGACCTGGGAGGCCTTCGGCGGTACGGAGTACGCCTCCCGCGCCGATCTCGCCAGCCGCTCCCAGCAGATAGCCGTGGCCGAAAAGGTGCTCGCGGCCGAGGGCGCCAAGGCCTGGTCCGCCTGTGCCGCGATGGCCGGGCTCATCCCCGGCGGCAAGGACGGCGCGGAGAAGGACGGCGCGACGGCCTCGCCGTCCCCCGAGCCCTCCGCGAGCGCGTCCGAACCGTCCGGGCGCTCCGGCGGGAAGTCCGGCACCCCCGAGCCCGGACAGACCCAGGGCGTGGGCTCCGGCGCCGACAGATCCGCCGGTACGGGTCCGGGGGCCCGCGGCCCCGCCAAGAGCGCCGCCCCGGAGAAGAAGGCGGAGAAGGGCGCGGAGCAGGACGCCGGCTCCGGTTCCGCGGGCAAGGGCAGGCACCGGGGCGAGGCCGCCGAGGAGAAGCGGGCCGAGGCGGGCCGGCCCGGCACGGGCGAATCCACCGGGACCGGGACCGGAACCACCGGGCCCGGCGCCACTCCGCCGGACAAGCTCGACCATGAGCCCAAAACGGGTGATTCACCCGCTTCGGAGGAGACGGCGAAGGGGCGGGAGGCCGATCCCGGCCACATCTCGCGCGGTGACGGCTCCGCCCGGGACGGGATCGCCGCCCCGGGTGCCGGTGAGGGCGGGAAGGCGGCCGACGGCGCCGGGGCGGACGCCCCGGACGGCGCCTACACCGTGCGCCCCGGCGACAGCCTCTGGGCCATCGCCCAGGCGCGGAAGCTGGAGGGCGGCTGGAACGCCCTGTACGAGGGGAACCGCGAGGCCGTCGGCGACGACCCGGACCTGATCCACCCCGGCCAGAGCCTCGACCTCACGGCGGAACGCGGGTAGTTAGGGCTCCTTTGTCCGGGTCTGGGGAAATGAGACAAGGGTCTCTTCGTCCCAACTCCTCAACCCGGCCAACCGGAATCACGCATTCCATGCCCGACCTGCGAAAACGTCTCCTTCCGGAGTGGCAGGATGGGCGATTTCTCCCCGATGTTCTCTCTTGGACATCGGGGAGAGCTGTGTCTACGGTCTGAACCGCTCGCCACCGCGGGCACCAACGACCGTCACGCCGAATCCTGCCGCCGGTCGGGGGGAACAGTCGACGCGAGAGCGCCGAAGGCAGGAGCGGGGGACCCAAGGTAAGTGCCGGGCCCCGGCCGCTGAGGACAGCGGCCGGTACCGGCTAGGGGTGAAGCCGCGCGCTAGGACGCGCGGCCGGGCAACTCATCTGGCCCGAACCCGACAGCTCACCTCGTAGGCGTCGGTGAGGAGTAACTCCATGCTGTTTTCCGGCAAGGGCAAGCACCGCCGCCCCTCCAAGGCCACCCGTATCGTCACGCTCGCCGGTGTGACCGGTGCCGCTGTCGCGGCCCCGCTGATCGGCGCCTCCTCCGCCTCCGCCGCGACCGCGGCCGAGTGGGACAAGGTCGCCCAGTGCGAGTCCGGCGGCAACTGGTCCATCAACACCGGCAACGGTTACTACGGCGGCCTCCAGTTCTCGGCCTCCACCTGGGCCGCGTACGGCGGTACCGCCTTCGCCCCCACCGCCGACCAGGCCAGCAAGGCGCAGCAGATCCAGACCGCCGAGAAGGTCCTCGCGGGCCAGGGCAAGGGTGCCTGGCCGAGCTGTGGCGTGGGCCTCTCCAACGCCTCGTACACCGGTGGCGGCTCGGACTCGGGCACCACCCAGAAGGCCGCGCCGAAGGCCGAGCAGCCCAAGGCCGCGACCCCGGCGCCGCGGCAGCAGACCCAGGAGCCGCAGCGCTCCGAGGTCCCGACGACCCGCTCCGAGCGCCCGTCGGCCGCCCCGGCCCCGCAGCAGCAGCAGTCGGCGCCGGCCGCGAAGCCGCAGGGCTTCCAGAAGGGCGACGGCGAGTACAAGGTCAAGACCGGCGACACCCTGAGCATCATCGCCGACGCCGAGAAGGTCGACGGCGGCTGGGAGAAGCTCTACGAGCTGAACAAGGACATCGTCAGTGACGCCGATGTCATCTACCCGGGCCAGCAGCTCGACCTGAGCTGACCCGAGGCGGGCTCCCCCGGCTCCGGGAGCCGGCCCCCCGGCCGCACCCCCCTCCGGGGGCCGGCCCCCGATGGACCACCCCGGTCCGGCGCGCTTCCCCCCGATCGCGCCGGACCGGGGTTTCCTCTGTCCCCTCTCCTCTCCTCTTTCTTTTCTCTCCCCTTGTCTGTCGCGATCCGGCCGGGCGGTTCTGTTACCGATCGGTAGGTTCGTCCCAGGGGGCGGGCATCCGACGGACGACACCCGGCCGCCGGTTAGGCTCTTGTCGCAAGGCCAATGAGACCCTGCACATCACGCGTCACATCCCAGAAGGAGATGCTCGTGCCGTCCATCGACGTCGTCGTAGCCCGGGAAATCCTGGACTCCCGAGGCAATCCCACGGTCGAGGTCGAGGTTGGCCTCGACGACGGCAGCACCGGCCGTGCTGCTGTCCCGTCCGGCGCCTCCACCGGTGCCTTCGAAGCCCTTGAGCTTCGCGACGGCGACCAGAACCGTTACCAGGGCAAGGGTGTCGAGAAGGCCGTCCTCGCCGTCATCGAGCAGATCGGCCCCGAGCTGGTCGGCTACGACGCCACCGAGCAGCGCCTGATCGACCAGGCCATGTTCGACCTGGACGCCACCCCGGACAAGTCCTCGCTCGGCGCCAACGCCATCCTCGGCGTCTCGCTCGCCGTGGCGCACGCCGCCTCCGAGGCGTCCGACCTGCCGCTCTTCCGCTACCTCGGCGGCCCGAACGCGCACCTGCTGCCCGTTCCGATGATGAACATCCTGAACGGCGGCTCGCACGCCGACTCCAATGTGGACATCCAGGAATTCATGATCGCCCCGATCGGCGCGGAGTCCTTCTCCGAGGCGCTGCGCTGGGGCACCGAGGTCTACCACACCCTCAAGAAGGTCCTGAAGCAGAAGGGCCTCTCCACCGGCCTCGGCGACGAGGGCGGCTTCGCGCCGAACCTCGACTCCAACCGCGCCGCGCTGGACCTGATCCTTGAGGCCATCAAGGAAGCCGGCTACGCCCCCGGCCGGGACATCGCGCTCGCCCTCGACGTCGCCGCCTCCGAGTTCTACAAGGACGGCGTCTACGAGTTCGAGGGCAAGTCCCTCTCGGCCGCCGAGCTGACCGAGTACTACGAGGAGCTGGTGGCGGCCTACCCGCTCGTCTCCATCGAGGACCCGCTCTTCGAGGACGACTGGGCCGGCTGGAAGGTCCTCACCGACAAGCTGGGCACCAAGGTCCAGATCGTCGGCGACGACCTCTTCGTCACCAACCCCGAGCGTCTCGCCCGCGGCATCGACGAGGGCTCCGCCAACGCGCTGCTGGTCAAGGTCAACCAGATCGGCTCGCTGACCGAGACCCTGGACGCCGTGGAGCTGGCCCAGCGCAGCGGCTTCAAGTGCATGATGTCCCACCGCTCCGGCGAGACCGAGGACGTCACCATCGCCGACCTGGCCGTCGCCACCAACTGCGGCCAGATCAAGACCGGCGCCCCGGCGCGCTCCGAGCGCGTCGCCAAGTACAACCAGCTGCTGCGCATCGAGGAGATCCTCGACGACGCCGCGGTGTACGCGGGCCGGAGCGCGTTCCCCCGCTTCAAGGGCTGACACCACCCGGCCGACGGGTCCGGCCCCCGGGCCCGCCCCGTCGGTCGGCCGGTCCTCCGCACGTCCCCGGCCCCGGTCCCGTACCGTGTCCGGGGACGTACGCGTGTACGCGAGGGAACGCACCGGAGCAGGGGAGGCGGAACGACATGGCCGGGAAGGACCGGGACCGGTTCTCCACCGCGACCAGGCTGAGGCTGCTCGGCGAGCAGACCGCCGCCCGTGTCTACCGCTCCCAGACCCGGCGCCAGGCCCGCCGCTCCCGGCTCACCGGCCGGGCGGCGTTCCTCGCGCTCGTGGTCTGCTCCCTGGTGGTCGCCCTCGCGTACCCGATGCGGCAGTACGTCTCCCAGCGCGGGGACATGGCGGAGCAGCGCGAGCGGCTGGCGGAGGCGTCGGACCAGGTCGAGCGGCTCCGGGACGAGAAGGCGCGGCTCCAGGACGAGATGTACGTCCGGCGCCTCGCCCGGGAGCATCTGCACTATGTGATGCCCGGCGAGACCGGATACACGATGATCGACCCGGAGGCCGCACAGCAGCGGCGCGACCGGGACGGTTCGGACGACCGCGCCTGGTACTCCCATGTCTGGGAGGGCGTGGACAGCGCCGACCGCAACTGAGACCCCCCGCCGGTACGCCGTCCGTACCGGCAGCACGCGGGCGGCACGGCACCCACACCGCCGTACCGCCGGCCGAGACAGCGAAACGCAGAGCCAAGGCAGGCATGGAAACCCCTCCTCCCCACACCGACCCGACCGAGCCCACCGACGCCGACATCGCGGCCTTCAAGGAACAGCTCGGCCGCCCGCCGCGCGGGCTGCGCACCATCGCGCACCGCTGCCCGTGCGGGCTGCCGGATGTCGTCGAGACCGCGCCCCGGCTGCCCGACGGCACCCCCTTCCCCACGCTGTACTACCTGACGTGCCCGCGCGCCGCGTCGGCGATCGGCACGCTGGAGGCGAACGGTGTGATGAAGGAGATGACCGAGCGCCTGGCGTCGGACCCCGAGCTGGCGGCGGCCTACCGGGCCGCGCACGAGGACTACATCGCGCGCCGCGACGCGATCGAGGTGCTCCAGGGCTTCCCCAGCGCCGGCGGCATGCCGGACCGGGTGAAGTGCCTCCATGTCCTGGTGGGCCACTCGCTGGCGGCCGGACCCGGGGTCAATCCGCTCGGGGACGAGGCCCTCGCGATGCTGCCGGAGTGGTGGCGCAAGGGACCGTGCGTCTCCCCGTGCGCCCCCGCTGAAGCCTGACCCCTCATCCCTTCCTCCCCAGGAGCGCGCATGACCCGGGTGGCCGCCATCGACTGCGGTACCAACTCCATCCGTCTGCTGATCGCGGACGCGGACCCCGCCACGGGGTCCCTGGTGGACCTCGACCGGCGGATGACCATCGTCCGTCTCGGCCAGGGCGTCGACCGCACGGGCCGGCTGGCTCCCGAGGCGCTGGAGCGGACCTTCGCGGCGTGCCGCGAGTACGCGGCGGCGATCAAGGAGCACGGCGCGGAGACGGTCCGCTTCGTCGCCACCTCCGCCTCCCGGGACGCGGAGAACCGCGACGAGTTCGTCGGCGGGGTGCTGGAGATCCTCGGGGTCGAGCCCGAGGTGATCAGCGGTGACCAGGAGGCGGAGTTCTCCTTCACCGGCGCGACGAAGGAGCTGCCGGGCGAGGAGGAGCGGCTGGTCGTCGACATCGGCGGCGGGTCGACGGAGTTCGTCATAGGGCGGGGGCGGGTGGAGGCGGCCCGCTCCGTCGACATCGGGTGTGTCCGGCTGACCGAGCGCCACATCCGCAGCGACCCGCCCACGGCCGCGGAGCTGGCCGCCGTCCGCGCCGACGCGGAGACGGCCCTCGACCTCGCGTCGGAGACCGTCCCCCTGACGGGCGCCCGCACCCTGGTGGGCCTGGCGGGCACGGTGACCACGATCGCCGGGATCGCGCTGGGCCTGGAGGAGTACGACTCCGGGGCGATCCACCACGCCCGCGTCCCGCACGCGCGGGTCGCCGAGATCACCCGCACTCTCGCGGAGTCCACCCACGCCGAACGCGCGGCGATCCCCGTGATGCACCCCGGCCGGGTCGATGTGATCGTGGCGGGCGCGATCGTCCTCCTCTCGATCATGGAGCGGACCGGCGCCACGGAGGTCGTGGTCAGCGAGCACGACATCCTGGACGGCATCGCCTGGTCGATCGCCCGCTGACGCGGCCACGGGCCGCGTCAGCGGTCAGAGGTCGCGGTAGACGTTCCGCCGGTCGCCCACCTTGACGACGAGGATGGTGAGTGCGCCGTCCTCGACCTGGTAGGCGATCCGGTAGTTGCCGACTCGGAGCCGGTAGAGCCCTGAGGGGCCTGTGAGCTTCTTGATGTCGGCGTCCTCGCGGTACGGATCGTCGCCGAGCGCGGTCAGCGCTGCGAGGATGCGCATGGCCGCGGGCCGGTCGATGGCGCGGAGCTGCCGCTGAGCGGCGGTGGTGAAGCGGAACGCGTACTTCACGCCGCGTCGTCCTCGTGTTCGGTGAACAGGTCGGCCAGCAGTTCCGCCATGGTCACGGTCGGGCCGCCCTCGGCCAGGACCGCTTCCGCTTCCCGGGCCAGCAGCACATCGGCGGCCTCCTCAAGTGCGTCGAAGTCTGCGATCGGCACGACGGCGGCCACTGGCAGGCCATTGCGTGTGATCACCGTGGGAGTGCCCTGCTCGGCACGGTTGATGTGGTCCGCGAGGTGGGCGCGGGCCTCGCGGACGGTCACAGTGCTGTCGGTCATACAGAGAAGTGTACGCGCAAGCGTGTACACGGGGGAGGCGGCGAGGAACTCGGTCCGGGCCGCCCCCCCCGCACGGTGGCCCGGGTCAGAGCCTGCCGACCGCCCCGGACGCCAGGAACCCGACGATGAGCCCCCAGACGGCGGCGCCCACCGCGACCGGCACCCAGCCCTTTCCGGGGCCGGTCATGTGCGCCCCCAGTCGCCGTAGATCCTGCGCTCCCGGTTCCGCGCGCGCACATCGCTGCGGAGAGCGGCGAGGAGAGGGCTGTCGCCTTCGGCGTCCGGCGGTGGGGTGATCTTCTCCGGGCAGTCGGGGTTCGGGCACTCGCAGGGCGGGAAGTCGGCGGCCCGGACGAGACGGGCCGGCTCCGGGCCGCCCGCCGTGAGGTCAGCCTCGCTCATCGCGCACCCGCTCCCGGTGGGTGCGGAGCCCTGCCTCGGCGGCGAGCAGAAGCCCCCGCGACCGGGGCGCCCACCCCTGCCTCGGCGCCCAGGAGGCAAGCCCTCGGGGCCCACTCGTTCTTACGTGTGCGATCACCTCGGCGAGGTCGGCATCCACTGGGTGGGAATGATGCATGCGTTCTCCTTCGCTCGGCCCCCCTGACTCCATTGCGTGACCAGGTGAACACAACTGGCTCTAGACTTGCATCACTTGATGGCGAGGATTCCAGCCGTCCCCTTGGGCTGCCCATCACCGGTGAGCCACACATGCGAGGTCAAGTCCATGAGCGACCAGGTGCTGTCCGAGAACTTGAATCCATGGGAGTCATTCGGGCTGGATGTCAGAGAGGTGCGCAGAGCCCGGAGGATGACCATGAGTGCCCTGGGCAGGGCGACCGGGTACTCGGAGAGTTATGTGAGCAAGGTGGAGAGAGGGGTGACGCCGCCGAGTGCCAAGTTCGCCGCTGGTGCGGACCGCGTCCTCGGAACCGGAGGTCTCTTCGCCCGCCGGCACCAGCGCGTTCGGTCGGGCGACCATCCAACCTGGTTCCAGCCGTACGTCGACCTGGAGAAGGAAGCGGCGCGCATCTACGACTACTCAGTCGCCTTCATCATGGGTGCTCTTCAGACGGAGGAGTACGCACGCGCGGTGTTCCGCACCAGTGTTCCCCGGGAGGCTGCCGAAGTGATCGAGGGCAGGGTGGCGGCGCGCATACGGCGTCACGAGATCATCGAGCGCGAGGTGCCGCCTCTGCTGTGGGTCGTACTCCACGAAGCCTGCCTGCGGACGGTGGTGGGCAGCCCCGATGTGATGGCCCGCCAGCTCGACCATCTCGTGGGCGAGTCCGAGGCGCCCGCTGTCACCCTTCAGATCCTGCCCTTCTCCGGGGGCGCCCCCGCTCACGATCTGCCGTTCACCCTGCTCTGCTTCGAGGGCTCGCCCACGCTGATTCACGCCGAGGGGCCCGAGGGGGGAAGGCCGTACGACAGAAAGCACACGGTCGCCCTCGCCACCGATATGTACGATCGTCTGCGGGCGGATGCACTGTCGCCCGAAGATTCGGTATCCCTTCTCAAAGAGATCGCCAGGGAGCATCGTGAGCAGCAGAGTAACCGCGACATGGGTCCGGTCCAGCTACAGCGGTCCGAGCGGCGGACAGTGCGTCGAATGGGCCCCCGCCCACGCCTCCGGTCATGGCGTCGTCCCGGTTCGGGACAGTAAGGCGCCCGGCACGGTGCTGATGGTCTCCCCGGCCGCCTTCGCCGGGCTCGTGGAGATGGCGCGGCGCACCCCCGCGTAAGACGGAGCAAGACCGCTCAGGACAAGGCGCGGCAGCGGCGGCCCACCCCGGAACCGGGGTGGGCCGCCGTGCTGTGGAGCGCAGGTCAGCGGGGCCGGCGCCCCCCTCCCCGCACCCTTCCGCGAACAAGTTCGTGAAGTTCTTCACAAGGAAAAGCGCCCTGATGGGCGCTCTGGGGGGCCGAAAGCCCCCCTTTCGTGGGCCGTTGGGCCCTCCGGGGGGAGAAGTGCGGGGTTCAAGGGGTGTTACGGGCATGTGAAACCAGCCGGTGGTTCCCTTGTAAGGAACGGTTAAGTGCCAGCTCACAGGGGGTTCACACCGCCCTCACCAGCACAGTGGTCCCCTCGCGCCACCATGATCCGCGCAAAGCGAGCCGCGCAGTGTAGCAGAGGTCACCCCACACCTTGTGAAGGGGCTCACGAGCACCCCCCGGGGGCGGGGTGGATACTCGATGGCATGAGCACCACGGAGCGTCCCAGGATCCTCGTCGTAGGCGGTGGGTACGTAGGCCTGTACGCGGCGCGCCGCATTCTGAAGAAGATGCGGTACGGCGAGGCGACCGTCACGGTCGTCGACCCGCGCTCGTACATGACGTACCAGCCGTTCCTCCCCGAAGCCGCCGCAGGCAGCATCTCGCCGCGGCACGTCGTCGTCCCGCTGCGACGCGTGCTGCCGAAGGCTGAAGTGCTCACCGGCCGTGTCACCACCATCGACCAGGACCGCAAGGTCGCCACCATCGCCCCGCTGGTCGGCGACGCCTACGAGCTGCCCTTCGACTACCTGGTCGTCGCGCTGGGCGCGATCTCCCGGACCTTCCCGATCCCCGGCCTCGCCGAGCAGGGCATCGGCATGAAGGGCATCGAGGAGGCCATCGGGCTGCGCAACCACGTGCTGGAGCAGCTCGACAAGGCCGACTCGACCACCGACGAGGCCGTCCGCCGCAAGGCGCTCACCTTCGTCTTCGTGGGTGGCGGCTTCGCCGGCGCCGAGACCATCGGCGAGGTGGAGGACCTGGCGCGCGACGCGGCCAAGTACTACACCAACGTCAAGCGCGAGGACATGCGCTTCATCCTGGTCGACGCCGCCGACAAAATCCTTCCCGAGGTGGGGCCGAAGCTCGGCGCCTACGGCAAGGACCACCTGGAGGGCCGGGGCATCGAGATCTACCTCTCGACCTCCATGGACTCCTGTGTCGACGGCCGTGTGGTGCTCAAGAACGGCCTGGAGGTCGACTCCAGCACCATCGTGTGGACCGCCGGCGTCAAGCCCAACCCGGCGCTCGCCCGCTACGGCCTCCCGCTCGGCCCCCGCGGCCACGTGGACACCGCCACCACGCTCCAGGTGCAGGGCACCGACTACGTCTGGGCCGCCGGCGACAACGCCCAGGTCCCGGATGTCGCCGCCCGCAAGGCCGGGGTCGAGAACGCCTGGTGCCCGCCGAACGCCCAGCACGCGCTGCGTCAGGCGAAGGTCCTCGGCGACAATGTGATCTCCGGTATGCGGGGCTTCCCGCAGAAGGAGTACAGCCACGCCAACAAGGGTGCGGTCGCCGGTCTCGGCCTGCACAAGGGCGTCGCGATGATCGTCATGGGCAAGATGAAGATCAAGCTCCGCGGCCGTCTCGCCTGGTACATGCACCGTGGCTACCACGGCATGGCGATGCCGACCTGGAACCGCAAGATCCGGATCTTCGCCGACTGGACGCTCCAGATGTTCCTCAAGCGCGAGGTGGTCTCGCTCGGCGCGATCGAGTCCCCGCGCGAGGAGTTCTACGAGGCGGCCAAGCCGGCCCCCGCCCCCGCCGCGGTCACCGTGCCCGCGCCGGAGAAGGCCAAGGCGTCCTGACCGCCGCGACAGCGCGCTGAACGAAGGGCCGTCCGCCATCCGTGGTGCGGACGGCCCTTCGCCATGCCCTGGCCGGATTCGGGCTCCCGGACACCCGGCCGGTCGTGCCGGATCACCGCCGTGCGGGGGGTGCGCGCCGGAATCCGTGGGAGATCACGCCGTGGCGGGAAGCACCCACAGTGGTCGAGTTGTTCATGAAAATGGACGGGGGTGCCGGAGACCGGCGCCCCCTGGCTCAGGAACCGCGCTCAGGAACCACCACCACGGAGGTGTGCGCCATGGCCGATGCCGCACTGCGGCTGACGTCCTTCGCCGAGGAACTGCTCCAATCACCCGTCCCCCTGCGCGTCCGGGCCTGGGACGGCTCCGAGTCGGGACCCCCCGGCGGCCCGGTCCTGGTCGTCCGGCACCGCCGGGCCCTGCGCCGGCTGCTGTGGCGCCCCGGCGAGCTGGGACTCGCCCGCGCCTGGGTCGCCGGTGAGATCGACATCGAGGGCGATCTCTACACCGCGCTCGACCGGCTCGCCGGTCTCGTCTGGCAGCGCGACACCCCGCCCCTGACCCTGCGCGACGCCCGGCTGCGCACCGCCGCCCGCGCCCTCGCCCGGCTCGGCGGCGCCCTGCCCCCGCCGCGCCCGCCCGCCGAGGAGGCCCGCCGGCACGGCGGCTCGTCCCACACCAGATGGCGGGACCGCAAGGCCATCAGCCACCACTACGACGTGGGCAACCCGTTCTACGAACTGGTCCTCGGGCCCTCCATGGTCTACTCCTGCGCCTACTTCGCGGACGACACCACCTCCCTGGAGGACGCCCAGACCGCCAAACTCGACCTGGTCTGCCGCAAGCTCGGTCTCACCGAGGGCGAGCGCCTGCTCGACGTCGGCTGCGGCTGGGGCTCGATGGCCGTGCACGCCGCCCGCGAGTACGGCGTCCGGGTCACCGGCGTCACCCTCTCCCGCGAGCAGGCGGCCTACGCCCGCAAGCGCATCGCCGAGGCCGGGCTCACCGACCGGATCGACATCCGCGTCCAGGACTACCGGGACGTCCACGACGGCCCCTACGACGCCATCTCCTCCATCGGCATGGCCGAACACGTCGGCTCGGTCCGCTATCTGGAGTACGCCCAGCGGCTCCACTCCCTGCTGCGGCCCGGCGGCCGGCTGCTGAACCACCAGATCGCCCGCCGCCCGGAGCGCGACGAGGCCGCCTACCGGGTGGACTCCTTCATCGACCGCTATGTCTTCCCCGACGGTGAGCTGTCCCCCCTCGGCCGGACCGTCTCCCTCCTGGAGCAGGCCGGCTTCGAGGCCCGGGACGTCGAGTCGATCCGGGAGCACTACGGCCGCACCCTGCGCCACTGGGTGGGCCGTCTGGAGGCCGGCTGGGACGAGGCGGTACGGCTGACCTCGCCCGGCAGGGCCAGGGTCTGGCGGCTCTACATGGCCGCCTCCGCCCTCGCCTTCGAGCACAACCGGATCGGGGTCAACCAGATCCTGGCCGTGAAGACCCCGGCCGGCGGCGGGGCGGGGCTGCCGCTGCGCACCCGTACCTGGAACTGACCACCCGCACGGGGAACGAGACCCGCACGGGGAACGACACCGCACGGGGAACGAGACCCGTACGGGGAACCACGAAAGCCCCGTGGGCGGGAGCCGAAGCTCCCGCCCACGGGGCCCGCCCCACCGGGCGGCTACTCGGTCTTGATGGCCGTCAGCATGTTCAGCCGGGCGGCGCTGCGGGCCGGCCAGAGCGAGGCGAGCACCCCGACCACACCGGCGAGCAGCAGGAAGAGTCCGATCCGCTCCCACGGGACGACGAGCGCGTACCCGGGGATGGAGCTCCTGAGGGTCTCGCCGATCGCCCAGCCGAGGAAGGAGCCGAGGCCCACTCCGATCAGGGCGCCGAAGAGCGAGATCACCACCGCCTCCAGACGGATCATGCGCTTGACCTTGCCGCGCTCCAGGCCGATCGCCCGCAGCATCCCGATCTCCTGCTGGCGCTCGAAGACCGACATCGCCAGCGTGTTGACGACGCCGAGGACCGCGATGATCAGGGCCATGCCCAGCAGGCCGTACATGATGTTCAGCATCTGGTTGATCATGCCGCCGAAGGAGTTGCGGATGTCCTGCTTGTCCATGACGGTCATGCCGGGGTTGTTGCCCAGCGCGTCCACCAGGGCCTGCTCATTGGCGCCGGTCTCGCCGCCGTCCATCGTCAGCCAGACCTCCCGGATGTCCGGGGTCGAGTCGTAGGCGGCGGTGACGGAGGCGTCGACGACGTACGGGGAGACGAACTCGTTCTCGGCGAAGACCGCGGCGACCTTCAGATCCTTCTTCTCGGTCCGCGCGTCGTCGCCTTCCTTGACGAAGGAGACCGGGATGGTGTCGCCGGGCTTCCAGCCGTGCTCGTCGGCGGTCTTCTCGGCGATGGCGACCTGGCCGTCCGCGAGACCGGCCAGCGAGCCGGAGACGGGCTCCAGGTTGAAGACCTTCGCGACGTCCGGGCCGTTGACCGCGGAGGCGGCCCGCTCCTCGCCCTTGACCTTCAGATAGAACGCCTGCTGGCCGGAGACCGCCTCGACGCCCTTGGCCTTCTCCAGGGCGGCGAGCGCCGAGGAGTCCATGATGCCGCCGTTCGCCATCATCACCATGTAGTCGGCGCGGATGTTGTCCGTCGTCGCCTTGTCGATGGCCTGGCTGAGGGTGACGCCGATGACGGTCAGACCGGTGACCAGGGTGAGCCCGATGGCCAGCGCGGAGGCGGTCGCTCCGGTACGGCGGGGGTTGCGGACCGCGTTCTGCGCGGCGAGCTTGCCGGAGACCCCGAAGAGCCGCTGGAGCGCCGGCCGCACCAGGGCGATCACCGGGCGGGAGAGCAGCGGGATCAGCACGATCACACCGATCAGGGCGAGGAAGGCCCCGCCGCCGATCAGCATCCGTCCCGTGCTGTCGCCGGAGGCGGCACCCGCGACGATCCCGGCGGCGCCGGCCAGGGTGAGGACACCGCCGATGGAGTTCCGGACCACCAGGGACTTGGTGGTGGCCACCGCGTGGGCGCTGCCCATCGCGGCCACCGGGGCGATGCGAGCGGCCCGGCGGGCGGGCAGCCAGGCGGCGAACACGGTGATCAGCACACCGACGACCAGGGCGGCCAGCACCGAGGTGGGGGCGACGATCAGCTCACCCGCGGGCATCTCGGCACCGAAGGAGGACATCGCGCCGCGCAGTCCGACCGCGAGCCCGAGCCCGAGGACGAAGCCGACGACGGAGGCGAGCACGCCGACCACCGCGGCCTCCATGATCACCGAGCGCTTGACCTGGCCGCGGGAGGCGCCGACGGCGCGCAGCAGCGCCAGCTCCTTGGTGCGCTGGGCTACCAGCATGGTGAAGGTGTTGGCGATCAGGAAGACACCGACGAAGAGGGCGATGCCCGCGAAGACGAGCAGCATGGTGTTGAGGTTGCCGAGGCCGTCCTCGATGGCCTTGGCCTGCTCGTCGGCGAGGGCCGTGCCGGTGTCGGCGCCGGCGCCCTCGGGCAGCAGCGGCTCGATCGCGGCCAGCACCTTCTCGTCCGGGACGCCCGGCGCGGCGGAGACGTTGATCTCGGTGAAGAGCCCCGGCTTGAGGTAGAGCTTCTGCGCCACGGCGGTGTCGAACAGCACCAGCGAGCCGCCCGCGTTGACCGCGCCGTCCTCGGTGGTGAAGATCCCGGAGAGGGTGTACTCCTGCACCGGTCCGTTGGTGGAGACCCGCACGGTGTCGCCGACCTCGTACTCGCCCTTCCCGGCGGTCTTCCGGTCGAGGGCGATCTGCCCGGCCTCGGCGGGGCCGGTGCCGTCGGTGAAGTCGTACGAGGCGTCCTTGCCGTCCTTGCCGGGGGAGTAGTTCGCCCCGGTGTTGGACCAGCTGCTGCCGATCAGCTTGCCCTGGGGGTCGGCGACCCCGGCGAACCCGGAGACCCGGCCGGTGGCCTCGGCGACCCCGTCGGCGCCCTGGATCTTCTTGAGAGTGGCGGCGGGCAGCCCGTCGCTGGTGACGCCGCCGCCGCTGTCGCTGGTGGGGCTGGTGACCACGACGGCGGTGTTGTCGAAGCTCTTCGCGGTCTGGTTGCGGAAGGCGTTGCCGAGGGTGTCGGTGAAGACCAGGGTGCCGGAGACGAAGGCGACGCCGAGCATGACGGCGAGGACGGTCATCAGCAGCCTGGCTTTGTGCGCGAGCACATTGCGCAGGGCGGTACGGAACATGTCAGTCAGTCCTGGGGTGAGAGCCGGGGTTCTGCGGGGCGGCTGCGGGTCGGCTGATCCGGCCGGGTCAGCTGGTCCGGCCCTTGGCGTCGAACGCCTTCATCTGGTCGAGGACGCCGTCGGCGGTGGGGTGGAGCATCTCGTTCACTATCCGGCCGTCGGCGAGGAAGATCACCCGGTCGGCGTAGGAGGCGGCGACGGGGTCGTGGGTGACCATCACGACGGTCTGGCCCAGCTCGCGCACGGAGTTGCGGAGGAAGCCGAGGACCTCGGCGCCGGAGCGGGAGTCCAGGTTTCCGGTGGGCTCGTCACCGAAGATGATCTCGGGCTGGGAGGCGAGCGCGCGGGCGACGGCGACGCGCTGCTGCTGGCCGCCGGAGAGTTCGGTGGGCCGGTGGCCGAGCCGGTCGCGCAGCCCGACCATGCTGATGACGTTCTCCAGCCACTGCTTGTCGGGCTTGCGGCCGGCGATGTCCATCGGAAGCGTGATGTTCTCCAGCGCGGTGAGCGTGGGGAGCAGATTGAACGCCTGGAAGATGAAGCCGATCTTGTCCCGGCGGAGCTGGGTGAGCTGCTTGTCCTTCAGCGAGCCGAGTTCGGTCTCGCCGATGCGGACCGATCCGGAGCTGAAGGTGTCGAGGCCGGCGACGCAGTGCATCAGGGTCGACTTGCCGGAGCCGGAAGGGCCCATGATCGCGGTGAACTCGGCCTGCCGGAAGTCGACGCTGACCCGGTCCAGGGCGACCACCTGGGTCTCGCCCTGTCCGTACACCTTGGACAGATCCGTGGCGCGGGCGGCCACGGCGGTGGCGGTGGCGCGGTGTGCGAGGGGCGTGGTGGTCACGAGAGTGAACTCCTGGTTCGGGGCGGCGTGGCGCTCGGTCGGTGTGATGTCCATCCTGGTACCGCCGGGCCCGCCGGACGTCAGTCCCCGTGCCCGTTCCCGGGACACTCTTTGGTCGCATCGGCCGGGCCGCTCCTCCTCCTCTGGTATGACGGCGCCCCTGAGGCCGGGGCGGTCGCCGGGGCCGCGCGCCGGGGCGGGTGAGGAGAGGAACGAAGAGGGGAGCGAAGACAGGAGCGAAGAGGGGAACGGGGAGGGGAACAGGGTGCGCGCGGAGAGGGCGGATTCGGTGGGGGTCCTGTGCGTCCCGGTAGCGCCCGGTGCCCGCCGGGTAGCACCCGGTGGCGGACTCCGCGCGGGAGCGGGCCGACTGTCCGGTATGGCTCGCTTGCGCGTGACGCGTGGTTCCGATGCGACGAGTTTCCGTCAATCACGTCCCGGGGCGTGACGGCCCACCTGTTGGGACAGCCCCCTCCGGGGGTTCTGCCACCTGGGCTGACGCACCCTCAAGCGGCAATAAAATAAGACAAGATCGGGCCAAGGGCCGGCCGGCCTCCGGATCACCCCGGATAGGCTCATGTGCTTACGCGGAGCCACGCACCTGGCCCGGATGGTGGAATGCAGACACGGCGAGCTTAAACCTCGCTGGCCTTCATGGCCGTGCCGGTTCGAGTCCGGCTCCGGGCACTCTCCGTGACCGGATATCGGCACCGGGTAGTTGAAACCTGGACCGTCACAGGGGTCACATAGTCGCATTTCCTCCTCTCGTTGCCCACCCCTGTGAACCCCTGTGCGGAACGCCCCCGACCGGACGTTCTGTGTGGTTCGGGAGAGAGGCCCGGCCCCCGCGTGGATCGCGGGGGCCGGGCCGTTGTTTCCCGGGTGCGGGCCCGGAGGAGCGCCGCTCGGCGGCGGACCCTCACGGGCGGGCGGTCAGGAGATCAGCTTGATCGCCTGCCAGCCGCCCCAGCCGACGACGGTCGGGGTGCCGACCGTGCCCGCCTTGTTGCCGGGGAAGAACTCCAGTCCCGCCGTGGCGTTCGCCGTGGTGGTCCAGAGGTCCGGGAACGCGTCCTCGTTGGAGGAACCGCTCGCGGTGATCAGCGGCCGGGCGGCCGGGGTCCAGCCGGTGGCGTACACCGTCCGGTTGGCGGACTCGCCCAGGGACGAGGGCTCGGTGCCGTCGTCGGCCTTGCCGTTGCCGTTGAGGTCGTTGCCCTTGCCGGCGTAGAGCCAGACCGTGCCGTTGGTGGTGTCGCGGGCGATCAGATCGGTGAGGCCGTCACCGTTCATGTCACCGGGGGAGGCGAGGGTCATCCTGCCCCAGCCGCTGTCACCGATCGGGTAGCCGTACTCGACGGCACCGCCGGGAGCGCCGGGCAGGAACCAGAGCTGGTCGCCGATCACGGCCACCAGGTCCGACTCCGTGTTCTCGCCGTCCGGTGTGATGTCGCCGACCGAGACGATCTGCTTGATCGCGTCCAGGTCGTGCTCCTCACCGGTCTCCCAGTTCGGCAGGCGCTCCACCGAGTACCTCGTGGCGTCCTCGAAGTCGCTCACCCCGTTGTTCGGGTAGACCATGAGGTCCTTCCGGCCGGCCGTGGTGGCGGATTTGCCGGTGAGGACGAGCAGATCCTCGGACTCGGTCCCGTCCAGGGTGCCGCGGTGCGCCACCAGCGCCCCGTTCCAGATCTCGCTCCTGGAGACCACGACGGAGGCGGCCACCGAGCCGTTGCCGGTGCCTCCGTACAGCCGCAGATGGTTGCTGCCGTCGATCGCGAACATGTCCGGCTTGCCGTCGCCGTGGACATCGCCCGGCGTGCCCGCGATGCCGGGGCTCTTCACCACGAACACATACTCGTACGGCTTGCTGACATTGCCGCCCGCGTCATAGGCGACGACATAGAGCGTGTGCGTTCCCGGGGTCAGCGGCTTCACGGTGGCCACCGCCGGCTTGCCCTTGCCCGCGGGGTCGGCCCTGTTGTTCGGCGGGGTCCGGTCCAGGCCCCACATGTAGTAGGAGACGTCCGGGATGGTCGGGGCCGTGAACGTGAAGGTGCCCGGGGTCCCGGCCTCCTTGCCCTCCCCCTCGGACTCGGGGCTCCGCTCCGGGTAGTCGGCGGAGGTGACCTTCGGACGATCGGTCTCGCCGGGGCCGTGCGGGTCATAGCCGAAGCGGCAGCCCGGCGCGCCCTGGGTCGGGGTCCAGTCCGAGGCGAATGCCGAGTCGGCCGGGTCCTCGGCCTGCACCTTCCAGGAGAACTGGCCCCCGCTCGCCGCCAGATGCTTGACCAGCAGCTCCTTGGGGACGTCGACGTACACGGGTGAACCCTTCGGGTCCTTCGCCGAGACGGTCCTGGTGACCCTCTCGTCGAAGAACACCTTGGGCCCAGTGTCGTGCTTACCGGTCGCCCACAGATGGAACTGCGCCGTGACCGAGCCGCCGTCCGGGTCCCAGACCCGGGCCGCCAGCCGCACCGTGGTGTTGCCGAGGGTCTTATAGGTGCTGCCGTTGCCGCACTCGGTCCCGACCTTGGTGGTGGGGATGGTGTCCAGTCCCCAGGCCGCCTTCGGCGGACGGTTGAAGTCGACGATCAGCTTGGCGTCCGGCTTGAACTTCTTCCAGCTGTACGCGTCCTTGGCATCCTCCGCGCTCTGCGGGGCCCGCAGACCGAAGGTGAGGTTGCCGAGCTTGGAGGCAGCCGCCTTCTTCGCCGCGTGGTCGGCGGACAGGTCGATCGCCTTGTCCGGGCAGCCGACGCTCTCGTTGCCGTGCGCGTAGCTGCGGGTGTCCTGGCGGGTGTCCCAGGTGGGCTGCACCTTCCAGGTCGTCTTGGAGCTGATCGGGTCGGTCAGCCAGAGCTCGACCGGCTTGGCGGTGCAGGACCAGGAGTGGGTCTGGGTGATCTGGAACTGCGCGTCGACCACCTTCACACCGGCGAGGAACTTCGAGTCCACCTGGAAGAACGACCGGGCGGTCCCTCCCGAGCTGCTCTCGTAGCCGACGCGGGCCTCGCTGGTGGTGCCGCCGCTCCAGCCGGTTCCGTTCCAGTAGCTGTCGGTCGGATGGGGCTTGTACGCGATGGTCCAGGCCTGGCGGGTGCCGGTCATCCGGGGGTCGATGTAGACCGGGTAGGTGGTCTCCGGGGAGTCCAGCAGGGCCTGGTCCGGGGTCAGCCGCAGCTGCTCGTCCGTCACCTGGACACCCACCACGGCGCTGTTGGTGCCGGGGGAGAGGTCGGACGGCGGCGTCTGCGCCGGTGCGGCGGCCTTGCGGCTCTTCATCAGAGGGGCGGGCGGCTGGACCTCCGTGCCGGACGAGTCCCACATCCGGGCCGTGGAGGTCGAGAACACCGTCTGGCCGGCCGGGTTGAGCGCGCTGACGACACCGGACTCGGCGTCCTTCTTCATCGTCAGACCGTCGGCGCGCAGGCCGAAGTCGATCGTCGCCAGTTCGGGGTTGGCCGCGGCCTCGGCGTTCTTGACGATCAGCGCCTGGCTGAAGCCGTCGACGCTCGCGGCGACCGACAGATCGACCCCGGGCAGGACTTCCCGGTAGGTGGCGGTGGCGCCGTCGAGCACCGGCGCGGGCAGCGGGCGCGGCCAGCTCAGCGAGAGCTTGCGGCCCTGGTCGGCGAGGACGACCAGGGGGGCGTCACCGCCCGCCGAGAAGGTGACATTGCCTGCGGCGGCCTTGGGGGCGATCCGGCCGGCCGCTTCGGTGAGGTCGGTGTCGACCGGCAGCCAGGAGCCCTCGCGCTTCACCCGCACCGGGGAGGTGTGCTGGGTGTGGCGGATATTGCCGTTCGGGAGGGCGTAGGTCTCGCTGGTCTCGGAGCGCTCGGCCGTCACCTCGACCGGCTTGCCGGTCCGCTTGGCCTCGTCCATCGCCTGCGCTTCCGAACCGGCGGGCGCGGTGGACGCCCCGGCTTCCCGCGCCCTCTCCCCGGCCGCCGCCGGGGTGGTGAGGCCGACGGGGGCGATCCCCAGCGCGCCGGTGACGAGCACCGCGGCGAGTGCCGCGCGCGCGGTGCGACCCGCGCCCCGTCTCTTCATGCGTATGTCTGACATGGGTGGAAAACCCTTGAACCCTTCTGCTTCGAGAGCAACATCGGCGGAACAGTACACGGCCCCAAGCTGCAAATTTCTCTCTATGTCCCATCTAGGCCGTATGTATTGCTGTCTGCCCAGCTTGCTCGTGGGATTTGTTAACTCTAAGGTCAATTCGATCATGTGTTCATCTGCAGAGAATGGAAGGGTTCGTGCAACAACTCTTGCGCCAGTTGCGCTATTTGGGCCACTGGCATAGATCTGTCTCATTTGTCGTCTTCATGGCGCTTATGATTAACTTCGTGCCGGACGACCCGGCCGCCGCCACCGGTACCGGTCCGGACCTCGAAGACCTCAAGCGGGAACCCTCGGTCTCCGGCGAGGACTTCGAGCGGAAGCGGCCCGAGGTCAGGAACGACGCCGCCAAGGACTGGCGTCCGGTCGCCGGTCGGATACCCGCCGGCGACTATCTGGTCCCGGTCACCGGCCCCCAGGGCAGAACCCCCGGGAAAGCCGCCCGCTCGGCTCTGAAGACCCCCTCCGGGACGACGCTCGGTCAGTCCGAGCGCTCCCTGGAGGAGTTGCCGGTCCGCCTCCACCAGGCGAAGGCCACCGCGAAGCCGGCCGCCCAGGCCCCCGCGGGGCCCACGGCGCGGAAGTCCCCGAAGGCCCCCGCGGCCCCCGGCACCACCGCGCGCATCCAGGTCAAGGACGCGGAGACGGCCCGCAAGGCCGGCGTCGAGGGCGTACTCCTCACCGCCGCCCCGGCCGCGTCCCGTACGGCCGACGCCGCGTCGGGCACCGTGGACATCGAGCTGGACTACGCGTCCATCAAGGACTCCTACGGCGGCGACTGGGGCTCCCGGCTCCGTCTGGTCGAGCTGCCCGCCTGCGCGCTGACCACCCCGCAGAAGTCGGAGTGCCGCACCCCGACCGAGCTGAAGGGCGCCAACGACCCCGAGGACCACACGGTCAGCGCGACCGTGGACCTCGGCTCCGCCCCGAAGGCCCGCGGCTCCGCCGCACCCCGGGTGCTCGCCGCCACCGCCTCGGCCTCCGGCCCCGGCGGCAGCCACACGGCGACCTCCCTCCAGCCCTCCGGTTCCTGGATGGCCGGCAGCTCGTCCGGCGGCTTCTCCTGGACGTATCCGATCGAGGCGCAGGAGGTTCCGGGCGGTCCGCAGCCCGAGGTCGCGCTCTCGTACTCCTCGCAG
Source organism: Streptomyces sp. NPDC001985 (assembly GCF_040296845.1). NCBI lineage: Bacteria > Bacillati > Actinomycetota > Actinomycetes > Kitasatosporales > Streptomycetaceae > Streptomyces > Streptomyces sp. NPDC001985. The sequence goes on along the minus strand of NZ_JBEOYB010000047.1, from coordinate 24,283 downwards.
GCCGTCGACGGGCGCACCGCGTCCACCAACGGCCAGTCGTCGTGGATCGCCGAGGGCTGGGACTACGAGCCCGGCTTCATCGAGCGCCGCTACCGCTCCTGCTCCGACGACAAGGGCGAGGACGACGGCAAGAAGCCCAACAACAAGGGCGACAGCGGCGACCTCTGCTACGGCTCCGACCATGTGTCGATGTCGCTCGGCGGCAACAACACCGAGCTGGTCAAGGACGCCGACGGCTCCTGGCGCCCCGCCGATGACGACGGCACCCGCGTCCAGCGCAAGACCGGCGCCGACAACGGCGACAAGACCGGCGAGTACTGGGTGGTCACCGGCACCGACGGTGTGCAGTACCACTTCGGCCTGAACAAGCTCCCGGGCGCGCCCGCCGACAAGCGGACCAACTCGGTCCAGACCGTCCCGGTGGTCAGCAACCACCCCGGCGAGCCCTGCTACGCCGCGGCGTTCACGGACTCGGAGTGCACCCAGGCGTACCGCTGGAACCTGGACTATGTCGTCGACCCGCTGGGCGACGCCATGACCCTGTGGTGGAACAAGGAGACCAACCACTACGGCCTGAACATGAAGGCCGACCAGCAGGTGAAGTACGACCGCGGCTCCTACCTGGCCCGGATCGACTACGGCCAGCGCTCGAACACCCTGTTCACCGGGCTGCCGGCGGGCCGGGTCAACTTCACCGTCGCCGAGCGCTGTGTTCCGAGCACGGGCTTCGACTGCGCCGAGTCCAAGCGGACCAAGGCCAACGCCAAGCACTGGCCGGACACCCCCCTGGACCAGGAGTGCCTGGCGGGGGCGAAGTGCACGGACAAGTTCTCGCCGACGTTCTGGTCCACCAAGCGCCTGGCGAAGATCACCACCCAGGTGCTGGTCGGGACCGCGCTGAAGAACGTCGACTCGTGGACGCTGGAGAGCTCCTTCCCGGCGACCGGTGACGGCACGTCCCCGGCGCTGTGGCTGGACTCCATCACCCGCACCGGCCACGGCGCCGGCGGTACGGCGTCGATGCCGAAGGTCACCTTCGCCGGTGTGCAGCTCGACAACCGGGTCGACGGCGTCGAGGGTCTGCCGCCGTTCTCCCGCTACCGGATCAACGCGATCGACACGGAGACCGGCGGCCGGATCGGGGTGACGTACTCGCCGCGCGAGTGCTCGGCCCTGGCGCCGAGGAAGATGCCCGCGTCGCCCGAGTCGAACACGATGCGCTGCTTCCCGCAGTACTGGATGCCCAAGGGCGCCCTGAAGCCGGTCCAGGACTGGTTCCACAAGTACCTCGTCACCGAGGTCCAGGAGATCGACCTGGTCAGCGATGCCCAGGCCAAGGTCACGAGCTATGAGTTCCTCGGCTCCCCGGCGTGGGCGTTCGACGACTCGGAGTTCGCGGAGAAGAAGTACCGCACCTGGTCGCAGTACCGGGGCTACGAGCGGGTCCGCACCCGCCTCGGCTCCGGCACCGATGTCAAGCAGCTCTCCGAGCACCGCTACTTCCGCGGCATGCACGGCGACAAGCTGCCCACCGGCACCCGTACCTCGGTCATCGAGGACTCCCGCGGCGGTTCGTACGACGACCTCCCGCACTACCAGGGACAGCTGCGCGAGCAGATCGACTACGAGTCCGACGGCGGCGCCGTCGACTCCTCGACGCTCACCACCCCCAAGGCGGTGAAGACCGCGACCCGCGCCCGCCCCGGCACCACGCCGCTGGAGGCGTGGATGACCCGTCCGGAGACGGTGTCGACGCGCGAGCGGGTCAAGGGCGATCTCTGGCGCACTTCGACGGAGACGACGAAGTACGACACGTACGGTCTGCCGACCGAGGTGGACGAGACCACCACCGGCGGCAAGCGGATGTGCTCCACCAGCACCTATCTGCGCAACACCGGCGCGCATCTGGTGGAGTCGGTGTCCCGTGAGAAGACCGTCCTCGGTGCCTGCGGCACCACCGGCGGCAAGGTCATCGAGGACACCCGGACGCACTTCGACGGCCAGGCGTTCGGCGTCGCGCCGACGAAGGGCCTGCCGACGAAGGTAGAGGAGCTGAACGCCGCCGGCGACGGCTACCTCACCATCGACCGCACCGAGTACGACATCCACGGCCGCGAGACGGCCACGTACGACGCCAAGGACAAGAAGACCAAGGTCGACTACGTCCCGGCCACGGTCGCCCGTCCCACCAAGCAGGTCTCCACGGACCCGATGGGCCTGACGGAGACCACCGAGTTCGACGACGCCCGCGGTATGCCGCTGGCGGAGATCGACGCCAACGGCAAGCGCGCCACGATGGAGTACGACCCGCTGGGCCGGCTCCTGAAGGTGTGGGAGATCGACCGCGACCCGGCGACGCAGACGCCGAACGCGACGTACGACTACACCATCAGCCGCGACAAGCCGACGATCGTCACCAGCCGGACTCTGAAGGACAACGGCGAGTACGCCGTCTCCTACGAGCTGCTCGACGGACTGCTGCGCGAGCGGCAGACCCAGGACGAGGCCGTCGGCCCCGGCCGGATCGTCAACGACACCTTCTACGACACCGCCGGACGGGCGTGGAAGACCAACGACGGCTACTACAACGAGCTGGACCCCAAGACCGAGCTGCTCCAGGTCGGTGACAACGAGGTCCCCTCGCAGAACCGCACCGAGTTCGACGGCATGGGCCAGCCCCGTGCCGAGGTCACCTACTACCGGGGCACCGAGAAGCTCCGGACGACCACCGAGCACGACGGCGATGTCTCGACCACGATCCCGCCCGGCGGCGACACGGTCACGGCGACCTACGAGAACGCCGAGGGCCAGGTCGAGAAGCTCCGCGAGTACACGAACGAGGCCCGCACCCAGTGGCGCGACACCCTCTACGAGTACGACGACCTCGACAACCTGGTGAAGGTCACCGCCCCCGGCGGCGCGGCCACCACCTTCGAGTACGACGGCCGCGGCCGTCAGACGGCGGTCACCGACCCCGACGCGGGCCGGACCAGCTACACGTACGACGACACGGACGAGGTCGTCTCGACCACGGACGCGCGGGGCAACACCCTCTTCACCGAGTACGACGAGAACGGGCGCCCCAGGTTCCTCCGCGAGGACGGCCCCACCGGGCCGAAGCGCATCGAGTGGACGTACGACTCGCTCATCAAGGGCCTGCCGACGGCGACCATCCGCCACGAGAACGGCCTTGAGTACCGCGACGAGGTGACGGCCTACGACAACGCCTACCGGGTGAAGTCGACCAAGACCGTCATCCCGGCCGAGGAGAAGGGGCTGGGCGGTGAGTACGCGTACCAGTACACGTACACGCCGACCGGCAACCTCGCCACGGCGCAGGTTCCCGGTCTCGGTGGTCTGACCACCGAGCGCGTGATCTTCCGCTACACGCCCGACGGTCTGCCCATGACCATCGCCGGTGCCACGACGTACCTCAACAACGTCTCGTACTCGGCGTTCGGCGAGATCCTGCGCACCGAGGCGGGGCCGGCGACGAAGCGGGTCTACGGCACCTACATCTACGACGAGTTCACCCGTCGCATGATGCGGACCACGTACGACCGGTCCGTCGCTCCCGGCCAGATCAGCGACACCCGCTACACCTACGACCAAGCGGGCAACGTCACCCAGATCTCGGACACGCCCGGCGCCGCGGTGGCGGCCGGCGGTCAGACGGACACCCAGTGCTTCGTCCACAACAAGCTGCGTCAGATGACGTCGGCCTGGACGACCACGAAGGAGACCTGCGACCCGGCGGGCCCGTCGAAGGAGACCGTCGGCGGTCCGGACGCCTACTGGCAGAGCTACGAGTTCGACGAGGCGGGCAACCGCAGCAAGCTGACCGAGCACGACATCACGGGCGACACCACGCAGAACGTCACCCGCGACTACGCCTACGGCAAGCCGGGAGTGGGCGGGCCCAACGCCCTCGCCACGATCAAGTCGGCCGGGCCGGGGGGTGAGCGGCTCAACGAGTTCACCTACGACGAGACCGGCAACACCAAGACCCGTCAGCACGGCGGGACCACGCAGACGCTCGACTGGGATGTCGAAGGGCAACTGCGGTCGATCTCGGAGCCCGTCGAGGGCGGCGGCACCAAGACGACGAAGTACCTGTACGACGCGGGTGGGGAACGTCTGATCCGCACAGCCCACGACGGCAGCAAGACGCTGTATCTGGGCGAGGCGGAGCTGACAGTCAGCGCGGATCTCGTTACGCAGAAGGCGGAGCGTTTCTACGCGTCGCCCGACGGCTCCACCACGATCCGTTCCACCGGTGGCGGGCGTCAGCTTCTGCTGGCGGACCACCACGGCACGTCCAACACGGTGGTCGACATGGTCGGCGCCGACATGGGTGTCACCCGGCGCAAGACCATGCCGTTCGGCGAGGAGCGCGGCGCCGCGCCGTCCACCTGGCCGGGGGCACGCGGCTTCGTCGGCGGAACGGTCGACAAGGACACCGGCCTGACCAGGCTTGGAGCCCGGGAGTACGACCCGGCGACCGGAAGGTTCCTCTCCGTCGACCCCATGGTCGACTACGACGAGCCGGCCACGATGAACCCGTACGCCTACAGCAACAACGCTCCGGCGACGTTCTCCGACCCCTCGGGACTCTTCTTCCCGATCGTGATCGGTATCGCGGCCCGGATCGCCATCCGCGCCGCGCTCAAGGCGGCGGCCCGCCGGGCCGCCCAGATCGCGGCCCGCAAGGCCGCTCAGGCGAAGGCCCGCCGTGCCGCGGCCCTCGCCCGCAAGAAGGCCCTGGAGGCGAAGAAGCGCGCGGCGGCGAAGGCCAAGCGCGAGGCGGCCCGCAAGCGGGCAGCGGCCAAGCGCGCAGCGGCCAAGCGCGCGGCTCAGCGCGCCGCGCAGAAGAAGGCGGCGCAGAAGAGGGCCGCGGCACAAGCACGCGCCAAGGCTCAGCGCGCCGCTGCCCGCAAGGCGGCGGCCAAGCGTGCGGCAGCCCGCAAGGCCGCCGCACGGCCCAAGCCGAAGCCGAAGCCGAGGGCACAGCCCAAGCCCAAGCCGAAGCCCTCACAGGCGAAGCGGCCCGCGCAGAAGGTGGCCAAGCAGGCGAAGAGCGAGGCCAGGGACGCTGTCAGAGAGGAAGCTCAGAGCGTCACCTGCGAGGACAACAGCTTTGTCCCCGGAACCCTCGTTCTGATGTCGGACGGCTCCAGGAAGCCGATCGAGAAGGTCAAGATCGGCGACAAGGTCATCGCCACGGACCCGAAGACGGGTGAGACCAAGGCCAAGACGGTCTCGGCGACGATCGTCGGCGGCGGGTTCAAGGAGCTCGTCAAGATCACGGTCCGTGACGAGTCCAGCGGATCGTCCACGACGGCACTGGCCGTTTCGGACGGCGGCAGTGGCACGGGCCCCGGCTCGGCGATCGCCGGCCCGTCCGACGCGGGCGACAACTCCGGCTCCCGGGGCTCGGTCACCGCGACGGAAGAACACCCGTTCTGGATCGAGGCCCTCGGCAAGTGGGTCAACGCGGGTGACCTCGAACCGGGCCAGCTCCTCAAAACCAGTGCCGGTACATGGGTGCAGGTCGCGACCGTTGAATCGTGGACCGCTCAGCAGCGGGTCTACAACCTCACGGTTGATGACGTCCACACCTACTACGTGCTGGCGGGCGCAGCTCCGGCTCTCGTTCACAACTGCGATGTCGGCACTATTGCCGACAGCCTTCCGACTCGCTCGAAGGGTGATCCCACAGTCGGACAGGTTGTCAAGATCGACGAATCCGGTGGTGCGACCAGAGTCGGAGACCCGTTCAAGAGCGGTGAATCCTCCTTCTCGCGCGACATCAACGATTTCCTCATGGCCTCGCCGCACATTGAGAATCCGCCGAGTGGTGACCATCCCTCGGCCACTCATGTGGAGACCAAGCTCGCCTGGCGCATGAGGAAGGCCGGTGTGACGTCAATGAACGTAGTGATCAACCATTCGGGTGGACCATGCGCGGGCAACTTCTCGTGCTCATCCGCGGTTCCGGCGATCCTTCCCAAGGGGTCGAAGCTGACCGTCTGGTTCAGGAACTCGGCAGGTATTATGCAGGGTGTCCCGCTTTCCGGCCGGGCGCGTGCTGAGTAATCAGGGAAGTGAGGGGTCGTGTTTCTGAGCGTGTTCGTCAGGGGTGAGTGGCGCTACGGCGAGGGGCCGGATGATGCATCACGGCTCATCGCCGAGGTCATGGAAGGTCTGCGAGGGGAAGAGGATGACACCGCGGGTTCCTACTTCCCCGGCGAGGACGCATGGTTCTGTCTCGCAGACCAGCGGAAGACCGAATCCGAGTCGATCGCGGGATGCAACCTGCGCGTGGCGGTGAATCGGCACCATGGCCATGGGGCCCTGGTGTGGTTTGTCGACGAGCGTTATCCGAAAGAGGGGGGGATTTATGACTCCGTTTGGATTTCTGACAATCCCGACCCGATCGGGTTCGACCCGCGGATTGTGTCGGACCCGGGGTACCCCCTTTTTCACGACCCGTCCAGTGCCTTGCCTGTTTCGAAAATTCAGGCAGCGGTGGAGGAATTCTGTCGTATGAATTCCGGAGACCGGCCCGGCTGTGTTGACTGGGTCACTGGTCACGTGAACGGTCAGCGACTCGACCGTCCATCCATCGTCGAATTCGTCGAGGACCCGGAAATCGACTGGGACAGTCTTCGCTAGTACCCTTCCCGCCACGGTCCCGGGCATTGCCGCGCGAGCGGTGAAGCTCTGGTGATCCGACGGCACGAGCATGCGTTTCAGTGGCACGTGGAAGCCCCTGCCGGACGAGGTCCGGCAGGGGCTTCTGCCGTTGTGGCGGCCGGATGGGCGGACGGCCGGGCGACGCGGACGCCGGCCGGGGGGGCGATGGACCTCGCGCGGGGCGATCGTCACCCGGATGCCCGGGGCGCGACCCGCCCCGTCCGCCTCGGGCACCCGCCCGTGCCCGGCCCCGCGCTCGTCCGAACCCGTGATCCGAGGTCACAATCCGGAAAGATCCTCCCCTGGCACTAGGGTGCTTCCTTTGCACGCCGATTACTCTTGACGCAAGGCCGCGCAGTGCGGCCATGGAGGAGTGAGATGAGGAGCAGCAACCCGGTCTTCTCGCGACGGGGGTTCAGCCGCGACAACGGCCCCGCGGGCTTCAACGCGCAGCCGCAGGCCGGGGGCCCCGTCGCAGGAAACCCCTACGACACGAGCACCACCGGCAACCCGTACGCGACCAACCCGTACGCGCCCGCCGACACCCAGCTCGGCGCGGGCCCGCAGGCGCCCGCGCGCGGTGTGATGACGATCGACGATGTGGTGACGCGCACCGCGATCACCCTCGGCACCGTCGTCCTGACCGCCGCGCTCTCCTGGTTCATGCTGCCGGTGGACACCGACAACGTCGGCAAGTCCTACGGCATCGCGATCGGCGCCGCGCTGATCGCCATGGTCTTCGGACTGATCCAGGCGTTCAAGAGCAAGCCCGTCCCGGCCCTGATCCTGGCGTACGCCGCCTTCGAGGGTGTCTTCCTCGGCGTGCTCTCCAGCGCGGTCACCACCCACATCAGCGCGGGAGCGGTCCCGCAGGCGGTGCTGGGCACCATGGCGGTCTTCGCCGGTGTGCTCATCGCCTACAAGACGCGTCTGATCCGCGTCAACCGCCGCTTCTTCGGCTTCGTGATGGCGGCCGCCATCGGCTTCGTGCTGCTGATGGCCGTCAACCTGCTGTTCGCCGTCATCGGCGGCGGCGACGGCCTGGGCTTCCGCAGCGGTGGCCTCGGCATCCTCTTCGGAGTGATCGGCGTCATCCTCGGTGCCTGCTTCCTCGCCCTGGACTTCAAGCAGGTCGAGGACGGTCTCACCTACGGCGCGCCCCGCGAGGAGTCCTGGCTGGCGGCCTTCGGCCTCACCATGACCCTGGTGTGGATCTACCTGGAGATGCTGCGACTGGTGTCGATCATCACGGGTAACGACTAGCGCGTCACCCCGGCGGCCGGCGTCCGACGGACCGGCGGCCGACAGGAAGGGCCCGCAGGCACTCCGCCTGCGGGCCCTTCCGCGTCCTCCGGATCGTCCCGGGCACTACAGCAGCTTGCGCGCGGCCCGCCTCAGGTCGTACTCGTGGATGATCGCCTTGGCGTGTCCGTGCGACAGATTGTGCTCGCTCCGGAGCCAGCTGACCTTCTCCTCGAAGCGGAAGAGGGACGGGCCGTCCTCGACGGCGCGGAGCCAGTCGGAGATCTCACGACCGGTGCATTGGGGGATTCGGGAGAGCAGATTACGGTGGGTCTCTTCGGAGAAGACTGGGGACATCGGCGCCTCCGGACGCGTTGCGCGTGTGCTCTTCCCGCCACCGTGCCTGAGCGTTCGCGTATTGGCAACAGCCCCCGGGGTGCGCATAGGGTCGCGGTGTGCTCGATACGACCGAACTGACCGCCGCAGTGGAACGCTTCGCCGACCGGCTGCGGGCCGCCCCGCAGAGCCGTCTCCAGCGGGGTGCGGCGGCCGAGGCGCTCGGGCTGGCCAGGGAATTGGCACTCCGTGCCCAGCTCGTCGAGATGCCCGGCCGGACCCCGGAGACCATGCCGGACGCGGGGGTGTTCGCGGTCGCGGACCAGCTGATGGTGGCGGGAAACGATCTGGCCGAGGCGCTGAGAACGGCCCCGTCCCGCACCGGGGCGGATGTGGACGAGGCCGTGGGGCTGGTACGCGGGGCCGCCGGGCGCGCGGGGATGTGACGGGCCCGCGCCCGGCCGCCGCCGGTCAGAACGAGGCGATGACGCGGTCCGCGAGGATGTAGACGGTCTCCTCGCCGCAGACGAAGGTCAGGGCGTACGCGCCGGAGATGCTGGAGCCGCCCAGCAGCACCGGGACGTCACCGGAGCGCAGCGCCCCGGCGAGCCGCTCGGCGGTCTCCCGGTGGCCCGGGGTCATGCACAGGGTCGTGCCGTCGGCGAAGACGTAGACGTCGAGCGTGCCCAGCGGTCCGGGCCGCACATCGGCCAGCTCGGTGCGGGCCGCGGACAGTTCCTCCAGGCGGCGGACCGTGCGCTCGTGGTCGGTGACCACCGGGGTCTGCACGGGGACGAAGTCCGGGTGCGAGGGGTGCCGGCGGCGGGCCGCGGCCAGCTCGGGGGAGTCCTCGGCGTACTCCGCGTACTCCGCGTACTCCGCGTACTCCGCGACCTCGGAGAAGTCGGCGAAGTCTGCCAGCTCGGCCAGGCCCGCCAGGTCGTCGAGCACCTCCATGGCGTCCCCGTCCGTCTCGGGCCGGTACGACTCCAGCCCCGCGAAGTCGCTCTGGCGGGGCACATAGAACGGAAGCTCCTCGCCGGGCGCGTCCATCCCCGCGCCGCCGAGCAGGGGCAGCGGGGGCTCGCCGCCGAGCCGGACCGGGGTGTCCGTGCCCTCACGGCTCTCCTGCGCGGCCCAGAACGCCCGTGCCTCGGCGAGTTCCCGCTCCCGCTCCTCGGCGAGGGCCTCGGCGACAGCGGCGCGTATCTCGGCGGCGGGGGTCTGCCGGGCCTGGGGCACGGAGGCGGCCGGGGCGGTCCGGGCGGCGAGGTGGGGGCCGGTCCCGGTGGCGGCGGACAGTTCGGTGCGCAGGGCCGTGACCTGCTTGCGGAGCCCGTGGGCGGCGTGCAGGGCGGCGGCGCCCACGGCCGTGGCAGCGGCGGTGGTCACCAGCAGGGCAAGAGACATGGCGCTCACTGACGTACTCCCGGATTTTTTCGACAACCCCGACTTCCTACATCAGCTTGCGGGGAGCGCGCGCCCCCTGTCAGTGCATTACGTCACGAAAGGGACAGGTCTTTTGGCCCGGTGTTTACCAGGGGATGGGTTTGACCTGGGGAAATGAAGCTCCCCCGGGAGTCAGATCACATCCTGGGGGAGTTTCGGTCACGACTTGGGCTCCGGCCCGTGATCGGCTCAGCTGAGCCGCTCGATGACCATGGCCATGCCCTGGCCGCCGCCCACGCACATCGTCTCCAGGCCGAACTGCTTGTCGTGGAACTGGAGGCTGTTGATCAGGGTGGTGGTGATCCGGGCGCCGGTCATGCCGTAGGGGTGGCCGACGGCGATCGCCCCGCCGTTGACGTTCAGCTTGTCGATGTCGATGCCGAGGTCCCGGTAGGAGGGGATGACCTGGGCGGCGAAGGCCTCGTTGATCTCGACCAGGTCGATGTCGCCGATGGTCAGCCCGGCACGGGTCAGCGCCTGCCGGGAGGCCTCGACCGGGCCGTACCCCATGATCTCGGGGGAGAGGCCGGAGACCCCGGTGGAGACGATCCGGGCCAGCGGGGTGAGGCCCAGCTCGGCCGCCTTGGTGTCGCTCATGATCACCAGGGCCGCGGCGCCGTCGTTGAGCGGGCAGCAGTTGCCGGCGGTCACCAGGCCGTCCGGGCGGAAGACGGGCTTCAGGCCCTGGACGCCCTCCAGGGTGACGCCCGCGCGGGGGCCGTCGTCCTGGGTGACGACGGTGCCGTCGGGGGTGGTGACGGGGGTGATCTCCCGCTCCCAGAAGCCCTTCCCGATGGCCTCCTCGGCGAGGTTCTGGGAGCGTACGCCGAACTCGTCCATCTCCTGGCGGGTGACGCCCTTGAGCCGGGCGAGGTTCTCGGCGGTCTGGCCCATGGCGATGTACGCGTCGGGGAGCAGGCCGTCCTCGCGCGGGTCGCGCCAGGAGCCGGCCCCGCCCTCGGCGGTCCGCGCGGTCCGGGCCTGCGCCTCGGCGAAGAGCGGGTTCTGGGTGTCGGGCAGCCCGTCGGACGAGCCCTTGCCGAACCGGGAGACCATCTCGACGCCGGCGGAGATGAAGACATCGCCCTCGCCGGCCCGGATGGCGTGCAGGGCCATCCGGGAGGTCTGGAGGGAGGAGGAGCAGTAGCGGGTGACCGTACAGCCGGGGAGATGGTCCATGCCGAGCTGTACGGCGACGATCCGGCCCAGGTTGTGCCCCTGCTCGCCGCCGGGGAGGCCGCAGCCGAGCATCAGGTCGTCGATGTCCTCCGGGTCGAGCCCGGGGACCTTGTCGAGCGCGGCCTGGATGATCGCCGCGGTCAGATCGTCGGCACGGAACTCCTTGAGGGAGCCCTTGAAGGCACGCCCGATGGGGGAGCGGGCGGCGGAAACGATGACGGCTTCGGGCATCGGGGGGCTCCTGGGGAGGGGAAGGGGGTTGCGTGGGAAGTTACCTGTAGGTAGTGGTGGGGTCACGGGGGGCGGGGTGTGATGAGGGCCTCAATCCTAAGCGGTTGCTCACTTGTGTGCCCGTCCCCGCCGGGATTCCCGGCGCACCCCGCGCCACGGGTGCCCCGAGCAACTCCAGCCCGTCTGGGGGTATCTCCCAGAGGCAGCTCTGGGGGAGTTTGAGGACGGCCCCTGTGCCACGGGTGGCCCGAGCGTTCTCAGCCTGTCTGGCGATTGAGGACGGACCCTGTGCCACGGGTGGCCCGCACGAACTCAGCCTGTCCGGCGATTGAGGACGGACCCTGGTCCACAGGTGCCCGCACGGTGCGGGTCCCGGTCGGGGGCCAGCCCCCGAACCCCCGCTCCTCAATCGCCGGAGGGGCTGGAGTGGTGCGGCTCAGTCGCCGGAGGGGCTGGGTTTTGTGCCTTGGGCCGCCCGGAGGGGTGGGGGTGGTGCGGCTCAGGTGCCGGAGGGGCTGGGTTTTGTGCCTTGGGCCGCCCGGAAGGGCTCGGGTGGTGCGGCTCAGGTGCCGGAAGGGCTCGGGGGGTGGGGCTCAGTCGCTGGAGGGGGTCAGGTTCGGAGGGGGGCTTGCCGGGATGTGGCGGCGGCGGCGGTGTTTCAGGAGGGCCCACGGCGCGCGAGCGCCGGTGACCTCCGTGCCCGCCTCCCGCGCCGCCGCTGCCGCCGCCTGCGCCACCGGCAACACCCCCTCGTCCCGCTCCGCCTCCGGCCGGTCCGACTCCGGCCACACCTCCAGCGCCGCGCACACCGTCGGCAGCAGCGCCATCGCCGCCGTCGCGTACCCCTCCGCCGAGGGGTGGTAGTTGTCCGCCCCGAACATCTCCCTCGGGTTCGCCGCGAACTCCGGCCCCAGCAGATCCCCGAGCGATACCGTCCGCCCGCCCTGCTCCACCGCCACAATCGTCTGCGCCGCCGCGAGCTGCCGCGACACCCTCCGCGCCAGCCACCGCAGCGGCTGGTACACCGGCTCGATCGTTCCCAGGTCGGGGCAGGTCCCCACCACCACCTCCGCCCCCGCCGTGCGCAGCCTCCGCACCGCCGACGCCAGATGGCGCACCGACTGCGTCGGCGGCATCCGGTGCGTGACATCGTTGGCACCGACCATGATCACGCAGATGTCCGGCCGCCTGGAGGCATCCGAGAGAAGCAGCGTGACCTGGCGGTCCAGGTCATCGGACTGCGCCCCCGGCAGCGCCACATTGCACACCTCCACCGGCCGCTCGGCCACCGCCGCCAGCCCCGACGCCAGCAGCGCCCCGGGCGTCTGACCGGCCCGCCGCACCCCCTGGCCGGCCGCCGTCGAATCCCCCAGCATCCCCAGCAGCAGCGGGTCGGTGCGCCCGAAGACCAGCCCGTACAGCCCGTCCGCGCGCGGCGGCAGCGGCGCGATCCCGCCGCCCACCGAACGCTTCGCCAGCTGCACCTCCGCCAGCACCACCCCCACCGTCGCCACACCGATCAGGCCGATCGATCCCCCGCCGTAGGCGGCGCCCGCGGCGATGCGCCGCGCCACCCTCGCTCTCGACAACACCGTCCGGACCTCCGCTCCTCGCCGACCGGCCAGTCCGCTGCCGCTCGTCCGCCGTGCCGGTCATGAGCTAACTGCCCCGTGGAGACCGTCGCCCAATCCCGCCCCGGTCGGCATACTCTGACCGCATTCACTACGGAGACCCCGGAGAGCACTGTGCGCATTCATGACTCGATGATCAGTCTTATCGGCAATACCCCGCTGGTGAAGCTGAACAGCGTCACCGCCGGAATCCAGGCGACTGTTCTGGCCAAGATCGAATATTTCAACCCGGGCGGTTCGGTCAAGGACCGCATCGCCGTACGCATGATCGAGGCGGCGGAGGAGAGCGGAGCGCTCCGCCCCGGTGGTGTGATCGTGGAGCCCACCAGCGGCAACACCGGTGTGGGCCTGGCGATCGTGGCCCAGCGGAAGGGCTACCGGTGTGTCTTCGTCTGCCCGGACAAGGTCTCCACCGACAAGATCAATGTGCTCCGCGCCTACGGCGCCGAGGTCGTGGTCTGCCCCGCCGCCGTCGACCCCGAGCACCCCGACTCGTACTACAAGGTCTCCGACCGCCTGGTGCGGGAGATCCCGGGTGCCTGGAAGCCGGACCAGTACTCCAACCCGAACAACCCCCGCTCGCACTATGAGACCACCGGTCCCGAGATCTGGGACCAGACCGACGGAAAGATCACCCATTTCGTCACCGGTATGGGCTCCGGCGGCACCATCTCCGGCACCGGCCGCTTCCTCAAGGAGGCGAGCGGAGGGGTGGTCAAGGTGATCGGCGCCGACCCCGAGGGCTCCGTCTTCAGCGGCGGCTCGGGCCGTCCGTATCTGGTCGAGGGGGTCGGCGAGGACTTCTGGCCGAGCGCCTACGACGCGTCCGTGACGGACGACATCGTCGCCGTCTCCGACAAGGACTCCTTCCAGATGACCCGCCGGCTGGCCAAGGAGGAGGGCCTCCTCGTCGGCGGCTCCTGCGGTATGGCGGTCGTGGCCGCGCTGCGGGTCGCGGAGCCGCTCGGTCCCGACGACGTCGTCGTGGTCCTGCTCCCGGACAGCGGGCGCGGCTATCTCTCGAAGATCTTCAACGACGAGTGGATGGCGGACTACGGCTTCCTGGAGGACTCCGGACCCTCCGCCTCCGTCGGCGATGTGCTCCGCCACAAGGAGGGCGGCGCGATCCCCAATTTGGTGCACATGCACCCGGAGGAGACCGTCGGCGAGGCGATCGAGGTGCTGCGCGAGTACGGCGTCTCCCAGATGCCGATCGTCAAGCGCGGCGCCGGGCACCCCGATGTGATGGCCGCCGAGGTCATCGGCTCGGTCGTCGAGAAGGAGCTGCTCGACGCGCTCTACGGCGGGCGGGCCCAGCTCGGCGACCCGCTGGAGAAGCATATGAGCGACCCGCTCCCGCAGGTCGGCTCCGGTGAGCCGGTCGCCGATCTGATGGCCGTGCTGGGCGTGGCCGACGCGGCGATCGTCCTGGTGGAGGGCAGGCCCACGGGCGTGGTCAGCCGCCAGGACCTGCTGTCGTTCCTGGCCGGCGGTTCGAGCGGTACGAAGTGACCCCCACGGGCCGGCCCGCGCGGGGCCGGCCGGCGCCCGCGCCCGCACGCCGGAGCTTCGCGCATTCGGTACGCGGCTGTCACGTCCCGGCAGCACCGGCTTAACACACGTCCCGCACAGTGGTGGGTGCCGGTGGGGAGACCCGCCGGCACCACGAACGGCGTCCTGACCTCCGGAGCGGCTCCCGGAGCCCGGGCGCCCTGGACGCGGCGACCGGCCCTGACCCGGGAGCGTGTCCCACGCGGGGACCGTCGCCGTCCCGCCCCCTGGCCGGCGGCCAGGGGTAGCGGCGGCCCCCGCGTCCACTTCCTCCGTCCACTTCCTCCGTCCGCGCGTCCGTGGCGATCCGCCCCGCGCCGGTGCGATTCCTCCGCCCGCTGCGGCCCGTGAGACCCGTGCGACCGGTGCGGCCCGTGAGACCCGTGCGACCGGTGCGGCCCGTGAGACCCGTGCGGCCGGTCAGTCCTCCCAGTCGGAGGACGGCGATGCCGGCTCCCCGCCACCCCGGCGCCGCAGCCAGGAGAGCCCGCCCGAGGAGTGGATCGCGTTCACCCCCACGATCCCCGCCCAGGTCACGATCAGTCCCTTCAGATCGGCGTTCACCACCGCGATGGCCGAGAGCGGCACGGCGAGGATCAGCGAGATGATCCCGAAGCCGAAGCGCTCGCCGAAGTTCGGGTCGGCGGAGTGCTGCGGCGAACGCACCCCCCGGGCGACGGCCATCTGCTGTTCGGCGAGTTGGCGGCGCAGCCGGCGGTCCACCGTGCCGTCGAGCCGCTGCTCGACCTTGGCGAGAAAGGACTCGACCAGGGCCGATTCATACTCCTCCCCCAGCTCCCGGCGGGCGTGCAGGGTGGCGTCGAGCTCCTTCTTGAGCTCCGGGTCGCGGGCTTCCATACGACTCAACGCTACGGACGGCCGGCCCCGCCGTCAGTGGGGCTACCCCCCCCTTTCCCCCTTCCCCGTCAGGCCCTTGGCGCGGGCCCACTCCCGGGCCACGTCCTCGGCGTCCTCCTTGTCCTTGTCGACCCGGCGGTTCAGCTCGGTCAGCTCCGCCGTCGTCAGGGCCGCCCCGATCCGGGCGAGCGCCCTGCGCACCCGGGAGTCGGCCCTGCGGTCGGCGATCAGCGGGACGACCCGCTGGCCGGGAATGAGGTTCCTGGGGTCGGTGAGCACCACCCACCCCTCGGCCGCGATGTCGGTGTCCGTGGTGAAGAGGTTGGCGACATCGACATCGCCCCGTTTCAGGGCGCCCTTGACCAGCGGCCCGGAGGAGTCGAGCGACCGGAACCCGGCGAACTCCACCCCGTACACCTTCTTCAGCCCCACCACGCCCACGGTCCGTGTCCTGACCTCGGGGGCGGCGCCCAGCACCAGCTTCCCGTTGTGCCGGGCGAGGTCGCCGAGGCTTCTCAGGCCGTACGCGGCGGCGGTCTCCCGGGTGACGGCGAAGACATCGGAGTTCTCGGCCCGGCCGTACGGGAGGATCTGGAGGCCCCGGGGGAGGGCGATGGCGAGCGCGTTCTGCATCTCGCCCTCCTCGGTGGCGCGGGCCTGCGGGTCGAGGTGGTGGAGCAGCGCGCCCTGGTACTCGGGGAGCAGATCGATGTCCCCCCGGCGCAGGGCCGGGACGAGGATCTCGCGGGTGCCGAGGTTCGGGCGTACCGCCGTCCGCACCCCGGCCGCCGTCAGCACGGCGGCGTAGAGATGGCCGAGGATCTGGTTCTCGGTGAAGTTGGCGGTGCCGATGGTGATCCCGCCCTCGCTCGACCCGCCGCCGCCGGACAGCTCGCCGCCGCCCTCCAGGGAGGTGATGCCGCCGGAGCAGGCCGCGAGCGCGGGGACGGAGGCGGCGGCCGTCAGCCCGCGGAGGAGGGTGCGCCGTCTCATGACGTCTCCTGTCGGTGGGTGGGTGCGCGGTGGGTGGGTGCGCGGTGGGTCGTTGCGGGGTGGGTCGTTGCGGGGTGGGTCGTTGCGGGGTGGGTCCCGGACGGGTGGGTGCCGGGGTGGTGGTTCCGGGCGCGCGGCGGGGAGAGCAGCCGCTGTACGCAGGCGAGCACCAGGTCCAGGGCGATCGCGAGGGCCGCCACCAGGACGGCCCCGCCGAGCACCTGCACCAGATCGCGCTGGGCCAGCCCGTCGAAGACATAGCGGCCGAGGCCGCCGAAGCTGACATGGGCGGCGATGGTGGCCGTCGCCACCACCTGGATCAGGGCGAGCCGCACCCCGGTCATGATCAGTGGCAGGGCGAGCGGGATCTCCACCCGCAGCAGCACCTGGTGCGCCCGCATCCCCTGGCCCCGGGCCGCGTCGCGCACCTCCGGGTCGACGGCGGAGATCCCCGCCCAGGTGTTGGTGACGACGGCCGGGACCGCGAGCGCGACCAGCGCCACATACACCGGGGTCATGGAGAGCCCGCCCGCCAGGAAGACCAGCACGACCAGACCGACGGTGGGCAGCGCCCGGCCGAACGAGGCCAGGTTGACGGCGAGGAACGCGCCCCGGCCGGTGTGTCCGATGAGCAGCCCGACCGGGAGGGCGATCACCACGGCGACGGCGGTCGCGAGAAGGGAGTACTCCAGGTGCTCGGCGAGGCGGCCGGCGATCCCGTCGGCGCCGGACCACTGGTCGCCGCTGGTGAGCCAGGCACCGAGGTCCCTCAGCAGTTCACCCACCCCGCACCGCCCCGCTTCCGCTCCCGCCGGGCTGCCGCCGGCCCCTGTTCCGGCCCCTGCCCCTGTTCCAGGGGGTGAGGAGGTACTCCACGGCCACCAGGAGCGCGTCCGCGGCCAGCGCGAGCAGCAGGGTCAGCACCACACCGGCGACGACGGGCGTGGGGAAGTCGCGCTGGAACCCGTCGGTGAAGAGCTGGCCGAGACCGCCGTCGCCGATGTACGTGGCGACCGAGACGAGCGAGATCGACATGACCGTCGCGATCCGCACCCCGGCGACGATCACCGGCAGGGCGAGCGGCAGTTCGACGGTGAGCAGGGTCCGCAGCGGGCGGGTGCCCATCGCCGTGGCGGCCTCCTTGGCGTGCGCGGGCACCGAGTCGAGACCGTCGACGGTGTTCCGCAGCAGCACGACCAGCGTGTAGACCGCGAGACCGATGACGGTGGTGGTGCGGGTCAGGCCCGAGACCGGCAGCAGCAGCACGAAGACCGCGATCGACGGGACGGTGAAGAGCACATTCGCGAGGGAGAGCAGCAGCCCGCGCAGCGCCCGGACGCGGTGCGCGAGGACGGCGAGCGGGAGGGCGAGGGCCAGCCCGACGAGGACGGCGGTCAGGGCCGCCTGGAGATGGTTGACGGTGAGGGCGGCCAGCTCGCCGCTGTGGTCGGCGATCCAGACCCAGTCGACATCGACGGTCATGGCAGCGGCCTCCCGGCACCGGCTCCACCGGCCACCGGGCCCGCGACCGGGGCCGGGGCCGGGGCCGGCGGGCGGAACCGGCCCGTGCCGGCGGTCACCGGGCGGTCCGGGCCGTCGCGTGCGCGGCGCCCGCCCGTTCGTGGATCTCCTCGCGGGAGGTGACCCCGGTCAGCGCCCCCGCCGCGTCCACCCGCGCCACCAGACCGGCCGGCGAGGCCACCGACTCGTTCAGCGCGGACAGCAGCGAGTCCGTGTCCCGCAGCGGGCGCACCGGCAGCAGCGGCGCGGTCCCCGGCGCCCGGCTGTCGCGCCAGCCCAGCGGCGCGCCGGCGGCGTCCAGCTCCAGCCGCCAGCGTCCGCCCGAGGGTGCCGGGGACGGGGCCAGCTCCGCCAGCGGGGAGAGGGAGAGCAGCTTCAGCCCGCGCTCCGCGCCCAGGAAGTCCGCCACGAAGCCGTCGGCCGGGCGGGCCAGCAGCTCCGCCGGGCCCGCGCACTGCACCAGCCGCCCGCCGGTGCCGAAGACCGCGATCCGGTCGCCGAGCCGCACCGCCTCGTCGATGTCGTGGGTGACGAAGACGATGGTCTTGCCCAGGCCCTCCTGGAGCCTGAGCAGTTCGTCCTGGAGCTGACCGCGCACCACGGGGTCGACCGCTCCGAACGGCTCGTCCATCAGCAGGACGGGAGGGTCCGCGGCGAGCGCCCGCGCCACCCCCACCCGCTGCTGCTGCCCGCCGGAGAGCTGGTGCGGATAGCGGGCGCCGGTCTCCGGGCGGAGCCCCACCGTCTCCAGCAGCTCCGCCGCCCGCGCCCGCGCCCTGCGGCGTCCCCAGCCGAGCAGCAGCGGCACGGTGGCGATGTTGTCGGCGACCGTGCGGTGCGGGAAGAGGCCGGACTGCTGGATGACGTACCCGATGGAGCGGCGCAGGAGCGCCGCGTCCTGCCGCCGTACGTCCCGGCCGCCGACCCGGACGGTGCCGGAGGTCGGCTCGACCATCCGGTTGATCATGCGCAGAGTGGTGGTCTTGCCGCATCCCGAGGGGCCGACGAGGACCGTGACGGCGCCTTCCGGTAACTCCAGGGTGAGGTCGTGGACCGCCGTGGTGCCGTTGGGGAAGCGTTTGTTCACCGCATGGAACTCGATCATCAGTCGTCCCTCGCCCGGCTGCATACTGTTATGCAGAGTTTTTGATGTTTTTGATGCCTGAATACGCTGGAGCTGTCCGGAGCCGATGTCCGAACAGGTTCTCCATGCCCCGGCCGGGCCGTGAAACGCACCAGGGCCGGGCGGCGGCGGAACGAAGGACGGGACGGACCGTGAGCACGGTGAGACCGACGACGAGAGGGACGGGATGAGCGAGAGCCCCGCCGCACGGCTCCAGCAGCTCTTCGAGGGCCACCGGCTCACCCCCACCCAGCGGCGGATCGCCCACAGCATGGTGCGCCGGGCCGCCGATGTGCCCTTCCTCTCCAGCGTGGAGCTGGCCGAGGTCGCCGGGGTGAGCCAGCCGTCCGTCACCCGGTTCGCCGTAGCCCTCGGCTTCGACGGGTATCCGGCGCTGCGCCGCCACCTCCGGGAGATCGCGCCGCCGCCGGGCGCGCCCACCGAGGCCGTCCCCAACGAGTACCAGCAGGCGGTCCGGGCCGAGATCGAGAACCTGGGCCGGCTCGCCGAACTCCTCGCCGACCCCGCCCCGGTCCTCCGCGCGGGGCGGCTGCTCGCCGCATCCCGCCCGCTGCCGGTCCTCGGGCTGCGCGCCGCCGCGGCCCAGGCCCGGGGGTTCGCCTACTTCGCGGCCAAGGTTCACCCGGATGTACGCCTCCTGGACGAGGGCGGCAGCCTGCTCGCCGACCGGATCGAGGGCGCCCGGCGCGCGGGTGCGAGCGCGCTGCTCTGCTTCGCGCTGCCCCGCCACCCCCGGGAGGTCCTGGAGGCCCTGGCCGCCGCCCGCTCGGCGGGGCTGACCGTGGTGACCGTCGCCGACTCGGCGTTCGCCCCGGTCGCCGGCCACAGCGATCTGCTCATCCCGGCGGCCGTCGGCACCGGGCTCTCCTTCGACACGGCGTGCGCGCCGATGCTGCTGGGGCGGGTGCTGCTGGAGGCGATGTGCGACGAGCTGCCCGACGCGCAGGCGCGCCTCGAGGAGTTCGACGGCAGGGCGGCGGCCCGGGGGCTCTTCGCCGAGTGAGACCGGCTCTTCCGGGGCTGATTCCGGGTTTCTCAGACGCCGCTCAGAAACCGGGGTTAATCTCCGCCCGCAACAGGACGTGGGCGCGGAGACGAGGGAGTACGGACGTGGGTCGCGGGGCGCAGTCGCAGTCGCAGTCGCTTGCGAGGGTCGCGGTGGTGGTACGGGCCGGGGCGGCGCCCCTGTGGTGGCTGGGGGTCCTGGCCGCGGCGATCGGGGTGCTGGTGCCGGGGCTCACCGGGCGCCGGATCGGGGTGCTGAGCGGGGCGGCGCTGCTGCTGGTCACGGCGGCGGTGACGGCGCTGGCGCGCCGGAGCCGCTATGCCGCTCTCGCGGAGGGGGCGGGCCGGGCGGGGCGGGGGGACTATCTCCAGGACCGGAGGGTGACCCTGCGGAGGTGGCGGAGGGCGCACCGGTGGGGGCTGCTGGGGGGATTCGTGGTGGCGGTGGGGTCGGCCTTCGTGGTGCCGGCGGCCGGGGGGATGGTGCTGGCGGGGGCGGGGGCCGGGTTGTGGGGGAAGGCGGTGTGGCTCGGGTGGTGGGAGCGGGGTGCGGAGAGGTTGTTGTGGGTTTCGGCGGACCGGGCGCTGGGGAGTCCGGCCGGGCGGCGGGTGGGGTCGTTCCGCGCCACGGGCCCGGCCGCCGGCGACGCCCGCCCCGGCGGCACCCGCCGCCGCCCGTGACCCGCGCCCGGCAGGGAGGCGGCTCTGGGGAAGCCTGAGGACGGACCCTGTGCGCCAGGAGCCCCGCACGGTGCGGGCCACGGTCGGGGGCCGCCCCCCGAACCCCCGCTCCTCAAACGCCGGAGGGGCTGGGTTTGCTCAGGTCTCCGGAGGGGCTGAAGTGGCACGGCTCAAACGCAGGCCGGGATGGGTTTGCTCAGGTTCCCGGCGGGACTGAAGTGGCACGGCTCAAACGCAGGCCGGGATGGGTTTGCTCAGGTTCCCGGCGGGACTGAAGTGGCACGGCTCGAACGCCGGAGGGGCTGAGGTGGTGTGGCTCAGCTCGCCGGAGGGGCTGACATGGTGGTGGTGTCGGCGTGGTGCTCCTCAAACACCGGACGGGCCGGGGTAGTACGGCACAAACATCGGACGGGCCAGGGCGGCACTCCTCAAACACCGGACGAGCCGGGGTAGTACAGCTCAAACACCGGACGGGCCAGGGCGGCACTCCTCAAACACCGGACGCACCGGGACAGCACCCCTCAATCGCCCGGAGGGCCGACGCACCCAGCCCGTCTGGGGGCACCCCCCAGAGGCAGCTCTGGGGGAGATTGAGGACTGAGCCCGGGGCACCGGAACCCGCACCGTGCGGGTTGTGGCGATCACGTTAGGAGCCGGCAGGCATCACCCGCGTCCCGCCGCGGTCCCCACTCCCGGATAGCTCTCAGGTATCACCCCCGCCCCCGACTCCCCCGCGCGTACGTCACACCCCGCTGACTCCGCGCCCGCCGCCCACTAGGGTCACCCTGACCGCACACCACACCCGGGCCCCCGGGAGCGCGGGAAGCACGGACCGTCACGGAGCGGCCCCGCGCCGCTCCCCGGCAGCGAGAGGCGCGGGGCCTGCCATGTCCGACTTGAGTTTCTACGGGCCCGCGGCGCTCGGCGGCCTCGCCTTCCTCATCCGATTACCCGGCCTGCTCCGCAACCCGCGCGACCCCCTGCTGCGGGCCGTGGCCCTGCTCCTGATCACGGGCTGGGGGGTGTTCTTCTTCGGCGCCATCCCCACGATCGCCTGGGTCAACGAGGTCACCGGGGTACCCAACTTCTCCGCCCCGCTCGTCTACACGATCCTCACCGCCTTCAGCGGCTCGTGCATCGTGCTGATCATCAACTGGCGCGGTGGCCCGCCCGAGCGCATCCGGCGGGCCACCCGCTGGTGCGCCGGGATCTACGGTCTGGTCGGGGTCGCGCTCTTCGTGCTGTTCTTCCTGGGGGACGCGCCGGTCGAGCGGCTGCGGGACCTGGACACGTACTACATCACCACCCCCTGCATCCGGGAGATGATCGTCCTCTATCTGCTGGCGCACACCGTGTCGGCGATCATCATGACGGTGCTGTGCAGACGCTGGTCGAGGGATGTCAGCGGGGTGCTGCGCGCGGGCCTGTTCCTCATGGTGGCGGGGTATCTGCTGACGCTGGCCTACGACGTCTGCAAGTTCGCCGCGGTCGGCGCCCGTTGGGCGGGCCACGACTGGGACGCGCTGAGCACCGGCGTCGCCCGCCCGTTCGCGTCCGCCGCCTCCTTCCTGATCGCCACCGGGCTGGGGCTGCCGCTCGTCGTGCAGCGGCTGGAGAGCCCCTGGCGCGACTGGTGCCGCTACCGGCGGCTGGGCCCCCTGTGGCGGCTGCTGGGCGAGGCGGCCGAGGGGCGCGGCAGCGCCAGGATCTCCCCGTTCTCCTCGGCCGGGGTGCGGCTGCTCCAGCGGGAGTCCGACATCCACGACGGGCTGCTGACGCTCAATCCGTACTTCGACCCCGGGGTCAGGGCCGGGGTGCTGGCCGGGGCGCTCGCCGCCGGCGCGGACCCCCGGGACGCGGAGGCGGCGGCGGAGGCCGCCATGGTCACCGCCGCGCTCGCGGCCCTGCGCGCCGACCCCGAGCACCGGGTGATCGCCTCCTCCCGGACTCTCCAGCCGGGGGCGGGGCACGCGTCGCGCGATCTGCTGCGGATGTCCCGGGCGCTGTCCGCTCCGCCCTCGGCGGGGTGCCGCCGGCCGGGCGGCGGGGGGCGGGCCCCGGACGGAGGGCGGACCGGCGGCGGGTGACCGGGACACCCCGGGTGCCCCTCGGACCCACTGAGCGATCATGGGGCCGTGGACCCGGCCGGCCGTCACCCCCCGCGCTCCCGGGCCCCGCTGACGTACCGTCCGTTGCCGACCCGACCCGCCCCCGGCGGCCTGGCAGAGAGCAGACACATGACCGACCCCGGAACATTCAGTGCGGACGCGCGTGGGCGCCGGGCCGTCGTCATCGGCGGAGGGCTGGCGGGGATGCTCGCGGCGGCGGCGCTGCGCGGAGTGGTGGACGACATCCGCGTCGTGGAGAACGACGAGCTGCCCGGCGGCCCCGTTCCCCGGCGCGGCCTGCCCCAGGCGGGCCATGTGCATCTGCTGTGGAGCGGCGGGGTGCGGGCGGTGGAGGCGCTGCTGCCCGGGGTGACCCGGCGGTGGCTGGCGGCCGGCGCGCGGCGGATACCGATCCCCACCGGGATGGTGGGGTTCAGCTCGCAGGGCTGGTTCCGGCGCTGGCAGCACGAGACCCACTTCCTGATCGCGTGCAGCCGGGACCTGCTGGACTCCGTCGTACGGGACATGGTGGTGGCCGACCGCTCGGTGCGGGTGCTGGAGCGCACCCGGGTGGAGGGGCTGACCGGCGCGGCGGGACGGGTCACCGGGGTACGGGTGCGCGAGGCCGGCGGCGCGGAGCGGGTGATCGGGGCCGACCTGGTGGTGGACGCGAGCGGGCGGGGCTCCCGTACCCCTCGGTGGCTGGTGGAGCTGGGCGCGGGACCGGTGCCCGAGCGGACGGTGGACCTCGGTCTGGTGTACGCGACCAGGGTCTTCCGGGCTCCGGAGGGCACGGCGGACTCCCCGGTGATCACCGTGCAGGCGGACTCCCGGGCCGAGCGCCCGGGGCAGAGCGCGTCGATGCTGCCGATCGAGGGGGACCGGTGGCTGGTCACCGTCTCCGGGACCCGGGGCGGGGAGCCCACGGACCGGCCGGAGGAGTTCGAGCCGTTCACCCGGCGGCTGCGGCACCCGATCGTCGGGGAGCTGATCTCCCATCTGGAGCCGCTGGGCGGGGTGACGGTCAACCGCAGCACCCGCAACCGGCGTCACTTCTACGAGAAGGCGCGGAACTGGCCCGAGCGGTTCGTGGTGATCGGCGACGCGGTGGCGACCTTCAACCCGGTCTACGGGCACGGGATGTCGATCGCGGCGCAGAGCGCGGTGGCGCTGCGGGAGGTGACGTCCCGGGAGGGTGTCACGGCGCCGGGGCTGGCCCGGCGGGTGCAGCGGGCGGTGGCCCGGCGGGTGGAGGTGGCCTGGGAGCTGGCGGTCGGGCAGGACATCTTCTTCCCCGGGGTGCGCGGAGGCGCGCCTGGCCCGGCGGACCGGCTCCTCGCCCGCTATGTGGACCGGCTGCTGAAGACTTCCACGGGGAGTTTCCTGATCACCCGGGAGTTCACCCGGGTCTCCTCGCTGGAGGCTCCGCTGAGCGCGCTCGTACGGCCGCGGGTGCTGCTGGCCGCGGCGCTGGGGCCGCGGCATCCGCCGCTCGGCGCGCCGCCGCTGACCGGGCGCGAGCTGTCCGCCATCACCGGGAGCGGGCCGCGCCGGGCCGGCTGACGGGGTCCGTACGCGCCGCGCCCCCGCCGGAGGGGACTCCCGCCGGGGCGCGGCGCCCGGCGGTGGCGCGCCCGGTTGCCCGGATACGGGCCGAT
>NZ_JBEOYB010000046.1:0-69366 GCF_040296845.1 Streptomyces sp. NPDC001985 | reverse complement strand
GTCGCCTCACAGCCCCCGCCCGGGGCGGGGGCTGTGAGGCGACGGGCGGCAGGAGCAGCGGCAGGACCGGCTGACCGGACTACTCCCGCGCGGGCGGGCACGGACAGGGAGATCAGCGAGCAAGCCTCCCCATCCGCTCGTTGCCGGCCACGGCCCGGACGATGTCGGGGGGGGGGACCTTCGCCGTCCACCCGACGCGGTACGCGCTGATCACGTCCCCCACCACGCGCGGGGACTCCCCGCCCTCGCGGCGGAACACAGACTCTGCGGCCGAGCCACCGAGCGCACAAGGACTACCCGTGGGCTCAGATCGCGCGCCGACGAGTCTCACACGCCGCGCCGGTCCGTACACGTGAGACCGACGTACGGAAGGCTGGCGCCATGCGAAAACTGATCTACGGCATGAACCTGAGCCTGGACGGCTACATCGCCGCGCCCGGCGACGACATCGGCTGGAGTGTGCCGAGCGACGAGCTGTTCCAGTTCTGGTCCGACCAGTTGCGGGCGACCGGCCTGTCGCTGTACGGGCGCAGGCTGTGGCAGACGATGAGCTCCCACTGGCCGACCGGCGACCAGCAGCCCGACGCCACCCCGGCGGAGATCGAGTTCGCGCGCCGCTGGCGGGACATGTCGAAGGTGGTGTTCTCCTCGACGATCGGCAAGGTCGACTGGAACACCCGTCTGGTCACCGGCGACGCGGTCGCCGAGATCACCCGGCTCAAGGCCGAGGACGGCGGCCCGATGGACATCGCCGGCGCGACACTCGCCGGGGCGGCCATGCGGGCAGGGCTGATCGACGAGTACGTACTGGCCACCGCGCCCGTCCTGGTGGGCGGCGGCACGTCGTTCTTCACCGCGCTGGACAACTGGGTGAACCTGAACCTGGTGGAGACGCGGACGCTTCCCGACGGCGTGATCCTGACCAGGTACGAGACGAGACGCTGAGCGTCGGGCGACTCCGCGCGGGCGGGGCGTTCAAGGAGAGCGCGGGCCCGGAGGTGCCACCGTCCGGCTGATGGGTGCGGGGCTGGAAGGGACCGTCGCCATGGATCTCGCGCATGACGGCCTCGAACTCGGTCGGGGCCTGGTCGTCATCCATGCTTGGGCCGGTGATCGCGCCGACATCGACCGGCCTGTCGGCGACGGCACCCCGCTGGGCGGCGAAGCCGACGCTGACGCCATCGAGAGGAGCACGTCCACGCCGACCTCGTGGACACCGCGCTGCACACGGCACCAGTCCACCTCATGGCTGTGCGCACTGGGGCTTCGCGTCTGCCGCGCGCTCAGCGGGATTCTCCGGGCCGCCTACAGCCGGCCCCGTCGGCTACCGCACCACTCCGCCTTGTGATCTGCCGGACGGCTGGAACAGCCTCGGCAGGTGAACCACCCGCTGCGCGCGCCCGTTCCAGGGCCCCCTGACCAAAGGTGATTCAGAGAGAGGAGTTGACAGCCGGTCCGCACGGGCTGGGCGTGGTCTGCGCCGGCCCCGTGCCGCTCGGCCGGTCTGTCATCCATCATTTTTGACCCAGGTTGCCCCGCTACCGCATGTGTCCGGCGACAGCGGCTGATCTCTACAGGCACGCCAGCGAACCCTGCTGCCGTAACCACCCTTGAATGCTCGGAAGATCTTAGCGTCGCTTGCCATGACAGGTGCCTTACTGTGCGCCACGCTCACCAGCGCGGCGTCGGCCGCGCCGCTCCCAGATGTCGAAGCGGCGGAGTCGGACAAGGCGGTCGCGAGCGGTCCGCCCTCGGACGCCACCTGTCCGGTGAGTCTCATGGCCAACAGCCGCTTCAGGAAGTACGGAGACTCCTGGTACCTGAGGGACCTGGAGTGGGACGGTATGGACGTGTACGCGGACTGGCAGAACCAGTTGCGGAACGCCGGCAGAAACTGGGTCTCCTACCGGTCCGGAAGATGCACCAGCGGGCTGGGATCGGGTGATTGGGGCAGGTGCAACAAGGACTCCTACGAGGACAGTGCCTACAAGCAACTTCTTCCTCTTCGGTGTGGAACCTCTCGGCTGCGCCTGACCATTGGCCGGTGGTTGCACGGCTCCGGAGAGGTGGTGCGCCGACCATGGCTCCTTGCCCGAGCGTGGTCTTCACCATGTCGGTATCCCGTCGTCGCCGCGATTCCCCGGGACACCAGGGTGCGAGGTGGACCCGTCCGAGTCGTTAGCGAGAAGTGCCGTTTTCGCTTGCCGTGGAGTCCACTGCCTGGTGTCGGCAGTCGCGGGGGGAGAGGCCGAAGGCGGTGTGGAAGGTACGGGTGAAAGAGGCGTGGGAGGTGAATCCCCAGCGGAGTGCGATGTCGCCGATGGGGGTGTCCAGGAACGCGGGGCCGGTGAGGTCGCGGCGGGCGCCTTCCAGGCGCAGGCGGCGGATGAGGGCGGCGACCGTGGTGCCCTGGTCGCGGAAGAGGCGGTGCAGGTAGCTGATGGAGATGTGGTGTGCTGCGGCGACCGACGCGGGTGTCAGGGCGGGGTCGTGCAGGTGTGTGCGGATGAAGGCCTGGAGCCGCAGGGTGAGGGTTCGGGTGCGGGACTCCGGGGGCAGTGCTCGGCCGGCGTCGAGGGCTTTGGCGAACAGGGCGGATGCCAGGTCCACGGCGATGATGGCCAGCCGGGGGCCGTCGGAGGGGTGGAAGGAGTGGGTGTCGGTGGAGAGCCGGGTGAGGAAGTCCGCCAGCAGGGCGCCGGTCCCCTCCCGTGCGGAGAACCGGTAGCCGGTCAGTTGGGAGATCGAGTCCGCCGGGAGGGGCAACAGGGCTCTGGGGATGTCGAAGCCGATGCCCTCGTGGGGGCCGCCGGCCCGCACGTCCACGCTCCGTGAGCTGTCGACGAGGCAGAAGCTGAACGGATCGTAGGCCGCTTCACGGTCGTCGTCCCGGGTGACGTTCAGCGTCCCCCGCGTGGGCAGCGAGAGGTTGACCCGCTCGGGGTCCGACTGCCGGACCAGCCTCGGCGTCCGCAGGAACCGCACCGGCTGAAACCTCGACGGCCACACCGTCACCCCGCCGAACTCCAGCAGCCGCTGCGACGCCCGGAAGTCCGCCCGGTGCTCACTGACCAGCTCCACGGGCGCGTGCGCCCGCTGCACCAGCTCACGCCAGCTCTCGAACCGGTCCGCGGCGGGCACATCCTCACTTCTGAAAACAGTCTCGATCACGCTTTCCCCCGTCCGGAAAGATCATCGCACCCCGCTGTGCCCGCCACGTTCCGGCATGGGACACGGAACGTGGCACGGGCGCGGAGCGCGCCTCCGAACCCAGTCTCCCGAGCGGCTTCACCCCGTGGAACATACGAGCGAAAACTCACTGTTTTTGACGCGTTACTGCCCACGTGGAAACGGGCGTACCCACCCTGGTGTGCTGTGTCGCGGCTTCCCGGGGCGGCTCGGCCTCGACAGCTGGGTCCCTCTCCCAGGGACGACCGGGATCGCGGCCGGCGGGGGTGCGGCAGGTGCTTCCGGCGGGCGCTTCACGGGCAGGGCAGTCGAACCGCTCGATGGTGGCGGCAGGTTCGGCGAGCACTGGCATGTCGCAGACGCTACGCGAAAGGGCCTGATGTGGAAGCCGTTCCGCGAGAGGCCTCAAGAACGAAGGTCGCGGCAAACCAGACACGGCTCAGTGAGAGTCCGCGATCTCTCAGAAGTACTCCTTACCGCGAACACGAAGCGTGACAGCCTTCGTCAAGGTCCACCACACCGGCGGGCCGGCACAACCGGAGTACCCGTCGTGTTCGGCACCTGACGCGGCCCGCGGAGGTGCTGACGTGAAGTTCATGAAGCGCGCCGCAAGCATGACGACGACGCCGGACAGTGTCCCGGCGCGCTGAGCTATGACTTGGACGAAGCCCCGGGGCGAGTGCCCCGGGGCTTCGTCGTTCCCCCCGACGGTTACTCGCCCGAACCACGCGAGGAGACCATCGTGCACGACCACCGCAAGCTCGGCCGTGAGCTGAACCTGTTCGACACCGACCCGCTGATCGGCTCGGGACTTCCCTACTGGCTTCCCGACGGCGCGGCCGTACGGCACGCCTGCACTACATCGGCGCCGACAGAGCGAAACACCGTCCCGTCATGATCCACCGCAGCATCATCGGCAGCGTCGAACGTGTCGTCGCCCACCTCATTGAACAGCACGGCGGGGCCTTCCCCGCCTGGCTCGCCCCCACCCAGCTGATGATCCTCCCGATCTCCGACACCGAGATGCCGAACGCCCACGCACTCGCCCAGCGGTGCATCGGCCTCGGCCTGCGCGCCAAGATCTCCGGACCGCACGACGGGACTCTGGGCGCCCGCATCCGGGCGGCCCGCCTCGTGCCCTACCAGGCCGTTATCGGCGCCAAGGAAGCCAACGACGGCCATGTGGCAGTGCGCCTGCGCACCGGTCAGCGACTCGACCCGCTGCCCGCCGACGATGTCCTCAGTCATATCAGGGCCCTCATCGACGAGCACAGCACCGACCTGTGGCACGGTGTTTCCTCGTAGCCGACACCGCGGTCGATCTCCGCCCGTCCTTGTCGGCGGCGACGTGGTCGTCATCGAAGGAAGACCCGCACTCTCCTCGAAGGCTCGCGTGTCTCCTTCATGGCGCTCGTGATGCCGGCCCGACCTCGGCCGTGTCGGGCGGCCCGGCGGAAGGTGTCATCCGACCCGGCCGCCGTATCTGCCGGAGCGGCCGCTATCCCACCGGTTCCGTGGACCAGCTACGTCGTGGTCGGCTCGGGGGTCGCGCTCGAAATGTCGCCGCTTCGGGGTCGGGGTCGGGGTCGACACCGACCTCGCCGAACGCGGCCCCGCAGGCCACCGGCCCCTACGGGCACGGCAACCCGAACGCGCTGTCCCACAGTGGTGTGCGGTAGCGACTGGTTTCAGCTGCGGGTGATGGAGAAGACCACGCGTACTCCGGTGGTGGAGTTGATTCGTTCGTTGAGGCCCCAGATCCGGCCGGTTGCGGGCGCGTAGCCGAGGTTCTGGGTGTAGACCGGGGACGTGGTCAGTACGTGGGGCGCGGCGCCGGGACGTGTCTTGTGGATGCAGGAGTAGCGGGCCCCGGAGGGGTCGCCTGATCCGTCGCCCACGCCCTGGGGGCAGTCGCCGGCCAGATACCAGTCGGTTCCGTCGGTGGCCGCGCCCTGCATGGCCCAGATCGGCGAGGAGTAGGCCGCGGTGGCGTGTCCGTGAGGCAGGGCGGTGTCCGCGTTGAGGGCCCAGCGGATCACCCGGCCGCCGGCCGCGCCGCGCTTGTACTCGGCGGAGACCAGGCCGTCCTGGCCGGTGCGGTCCAGGCTCAGCGAATTGAGGCAGGGGCGGTCGCCGGTGGTGACCGAGCAGGCTCCGCCGTCGGCGGTGGTGACGTATTCGCCGATCATTGGCAGCGCGTAGTTGCTCCACCGGGCGGAGGAGGCACCACCGTTGACGCCCACGGCCTCCGTGCTGGAGTTGACCTTCCAGATGTGCCGGAGGTCGTAGACCTGGAGCCAGCGGCCGTTGGCGACGAAGACCTTGTTGCCGTACCAGACGACGCCGTCGGCGTGCGCGCCGACCTTGGTGAAGTTCCCCTTCCCGTCGGCGCCGAGAGTGGGCCGCACCAGCAGCAGATGGTTGTAGCGGATCTGGTTGTTCTCGGCGTTCACCAGGCTGACCCGGGTGAACTCGTTGGGCACCGGGTTCGGGCCCTGCATGCCCCGGCTGAAGTGCCAGGAGGCCAGAGAGGCCGTGCGGCCCTCCCACAGGCCGTTCGGCTGGGCGTCGTGGGAACCGGTCAGGCCCTGCGGGGTCCAGCCCCCGGCATCGGTGTACGAGTTGGAGGTGTCGTCGGCGGCGTCCCAGCAGAAGCCGCCCGGGTCGAGCCGGGTGGCGAGCCCGGTGCCGTGACACAACCCCGGCCGGCCGGTGCGACCGCCCGAGGTGAGGACCTGGGTGGCGTTGCGGACAGTGACCGCCCCCTGCGCCTCGACGGCGGTGATGGCCCTGTCGTAGTCGGTGAAGGTGCTCCCGGCTCTGAGCTGGAACGCGGCCACGGTCGCCGGGTCGACCGGAGCGAACGGCGTCGCAGCCCGGGCGGGGGTCGCCGCCGGGCCGAGAAGCAGAAGGGCAGCGAGGACACAGAGAACGGTGCCGAGCGCCGGCAACTGTATGCGCGATGTGTGCAGCAGCATGAGGGCAAGCTACAGGCATCAGCGCGGGACGAGCGGTCTCCGCGGACCCCTTCGGCCTCTCTCGGCCCCGGGCGGAACCGGTGTCCCGGGGCACGCGCTCCGGGACGTGCCTCAGGCCTTCGCCGCCGGCGCCGCCCAGCCCCCGGCGGCGGCTTGACGGCGGGACACCGGGCACGCAGTGTGCGGAGAGTACCCACTGAGCCCACCTCCCCCCGGAGTTGCTGGAGGGTCAGGCCCTGGGTGTTCTCGCCGGGGAAGCGCAGATCGTGCATGCGGCGGGCGACGGCGACGCGTTCCTTGGGGCGGGTGACGAGCCCTGCCTGGTGTAACCGGAGGTGGGAGGTGCGGGCCGCGCCGAGGCCGGAGGCGTAGAGGCGGACGCCCTGTTCGCCGACCCGGCACAGGGTGGTGGCGGAGTCGGCGAGCAGGGTGACCGCGGCGTGGGTGACGCGGGTTCCGGGGCCGATGAGACGGCGTCCTGGGCGGAGGTGGGGTCGCGCAGCTGGTGCAGGCCGAGGACGGCGTACCGGTAGAGCGTGGACGAGTTGAACTCCAGGTGCCGATCATGCCCGCTCCGGAGTCCTCGGTGTTCTCGTCGTCGACCGCGGTGCAGTAGTCGAATTCGGTGCGCACCGTGTGGGTGGAGAGCGCGTGGGGCCTTGGTGGCGGACTGGGTGATGCCCAGCGGGGTGAGCAGAGCCCCGGCCAGGCGCTCGGCCTGGTCCTCACCGAGGCCGGCGCCTCCCTTGGTGACGGGCTGGGCGAGCCGGGCGCTCAGTTGGACGGCGGGAGGCTCTGCAGGATGTGGACCTCGGCGAACAGGGTGGGTGCGGTCATGGTGAACTCCTTCAACGGGAGGGAACGGAGTGGATATCCGGTGGTCGTGAGGGGGCGCGGCCGAGCCGGGCCGCCACGAGGAGCGGTCGGGAGGGGTCGGGCAGGCCCGCGCCCCGCATCGGTGGCGGCCCGGACCTCCGCCAGTGGCGGGCACGGCTCCGGACGGCGCACTCCCGCTGCCGCGCACGCCGTGACACATATCGAAGAGAAATGGAGAGCCCCCTCGAACCTGATCTGATGACCCATCAGGAGGGGCGGATTCCGCAACGGACAGTCCACAATCCATCTTTATGCCCAGCCCAAAGATACACCTTCGAAGAATTCCTGATCATTTCTTCATGTTCGGCGAGGCCGAATCGAGCCACCCGAAAGGGGTTCCTACCAGCGAACGACCCCCGCGGGGGCGGGGACGACTGTCCACTACCCCTACCGAACGCGCGCCAGAGGCGCGCTCAAGAGCACCGCAGACAACTCGGAGACACATAAGCCTGCCAGGGAGCCCCCATGGGCCACACCGACCTGTGTCAATACTTTATCAATGCTCTCGCCTGACCAGTCGGACCCGGACATCACGAGGCTGGAGAAGTGCCTTCAGCTCTGGCCTCGCCCGACTCTTCGGCGCGATCTCGCAACGCCACTGCGATATCACCGAGGCGAGTGCGAGCGTCGCCTCCAGCATCGCAAAGTCGTTGCCGATACATTTTCGTGCACCCATGCCGAATGGGAACATCTCATGAGATGACGGCGCGCCACTCCGATTCCACCTGTCCGGAATGAAGGATTTTGGACAGGCAACGCCACCCGGTCGGTGATGCATTACGTAGGCACTGACTCCCAGTACGGTGCCTGATGCTATGAAATGGCCTTCCAGCGTTGCGTCTTGAGTAGCGACTCGGGGCACCATCCACCCCGGCGGATAGAGGCGGAGCGTCTCGTTCAACACGGCGCTGACGAACGGGAATTTGTCGACATCCTTGAGTTCCGCCGCATGTCCGGCCAGTTGCGCGTCCACTTCTGCACGCAACCTGTCCTCAGCTTCAGGATGCCGGCCCAGCAGGTACAAAGCCCATGTCAGGAGGATCGCTGTGGTCTCGATCCCTCCGAAGAGGAAGGTCATGATCTGATCGCGGATTTCCGCTTCAGACAACGATTCATCCGCTTCTCGTGCAGCCAGCAGGGCAGACAGGAGGTCTCCCCTGTCAGACCCGTCAGCCTTGTATGCACTGATGGTTTGCCCGATCATCCCACTCAGACGTGCGTACGCGCGCCCGTAGGCACGATGAGCAGGAAGGGGAAGCTTCGCCATCCAGTCCGGCAGCAGCATCCCCCGGAAAACACCATCCGTGAAGATCCCAAAATCGCGGCCCACTTGCACAACGTCACGTTCAGGCATTCCGGAGGCGAATACCACACGGGCCGTCACGCGAGTTGTGATCTTCTTCATCTCGCCGAGCAGATCCACAGTTTGCCCGCTTTCCCAGGAGGCGAGGGAAGCGGAGATTTCCTCTGCCATCGTCCTCGCGTATGCAGGTAAGCGGCTGGAATGGAACGAGGGCTGCACCAGGCGTCGCTGACGCCGGTGGTCGTCACGAGGGCAGGTCGCCAGCCCGTTTCCGATGAAGTCACGCCCTTTGTCGATGAGCGGCCCTCCCTTGTCGAATGTCCGGTCATTCAGGAGGATCTGCCGGACCAGGGCCGGGGTGCAGGGGATCAGCACGGGCCGGGGCCCGACCCGGATCTCCACCAGATCCCCGTACGCGGGGAGCGACGACAGGAATTCCAGAGGGTCACGCCACAGCGCCGGTCCGTGTCCCAGCACCGGGAGCGCCTTGGGGGCCTTGACCACCTTCATGAGATGTCCCTTCCACGATCCAGGTCCACCGGAGCCTGCACACGACCTCATTTCCCGCCGGGCTTCACACCTGTCTGCATCATGTATTCCAACAAGAGCACCTTCCGCCAGGATTGCCGATGCCGCGATCAGTTGAGGGTTGCTCGCTGCTTGATGAGCGTCGTCGGGTCTCTCGATACCATGACAGGAACGTTTCCAGAGACCGGCCTTTCGGCCATGGTGGTGCAGCACTGCCGAGCCCCTACTGGCAGGTGACGGTGATGCCGTTGACCAGCCGGCTGTACGGGTTGAGCCCGGCAAGCTCCAATGCCCCCGTGGTGGCCCCGAAGAATGCTCGGCGCACGAGTAGGCCTTCCTCCAGGGGGAGGCGGTAGCTGTCTCTGACTGCCTGATCGACATCCATGAACAGGCGGACCGCCGCGTCCGCTTCCGGCGCGCTGTCCAGGGCTGTTTGGTGCCAGATTCTACCGATGTGGTCGCGGAGTCGTGCCGCCGGGCCGCTGCGGGGTGTGCCGCTTGCGTCGAGGGCGGCGTCGAAGACGTTCTTCCAGTCGTCAGCCAGGTGGTGCAGATCGGGGAGTGCGTCGGCGCGCTCGCAGCGGGCAAGGGCCGAGGCTGCGAGGGCCGCGCACGGGTCGGAGTCGAGGCCCCCTCGGGGAAGGCATCGGCGGGCGATGCGCCGCGCGTTGTCTTCGGCCGAACGCGAGGAGTCCGCGTGCCAGAGGGGTTCCCAGGACGGCGAGTGCAACTGGCTGCCGGCGTGCAGTCCGGCCGCGGTGGAACGCAGACGTCCACCGGGGGGCGTCAGGGCGTAGGCGGTGGCAACCGGGCTGGAGGTGTGGGCGAGGTGGGCGAGTTGCCGTTGGACGAGGTAGCGGGGGACAAGGAGGTACCACAGGCAGGCGCCCATGGACAGTTCGGCGGCTTCGTCGTGCCCTGCCTGCCCACAGCCGCAGACCAGTACCGCGTCGCAGACCTCGGCCAGCGCGGTGCCATAGCCGGCCACGCTGAGGTGGCTATGGGAAGCCAGGCCCAGGAGCAGCGCGTTGAAGCATTCGTGGTGGACGTAATCCGCCACCGCGTCGACGATGTCGTTGTAGCGCAGCAGATTGTCGATGGCCCGTTGGATAGCCGTACAGGATCTGGCTGCCGGGAATGTGCCCAGGCCGTTGCTGACGTGCCGGTAGTGGCTGGTGGAGAGCATCACCCGGTGGTGCGGGACCATGGCGCCGTCCCACCAGCGCGCGCGCATGTACTCCTCAGGAGTCACGGTGTGGCTGGCCGTCGGGCTGCTGGTCGCGAGTGCCGCGTCGGCCAGCTCGTCCTTGATCGTCATGAGGCCGCCGACGGCGACCATGTCCTTCACCACCTGGTCCGCAGCAGGACCTGCCAGGCAGGTGAGGCCCTCGCTGGCAGCCACCTGGTAGGGGTGGTGGCTGCCGGCACCGGAATCATCCGCCGCACCGGCGAAGTCCACCGCCGTGGTCAGACACATCACGGACGCGCACAGATCGTGCAGGCCGGCATTGTCGCCGCGGATGAACTGCCACGTGTAGATGCTGCCCCACAACTCCCTCATGGCCATGATGGGGTCGGCTGCCCCCGGGTTTCGCCGGCGGTACTCGGCCCACAGCTCTTTCACCTCGCCGCCCTTGCGCGGGGCGATGCGGGCCAGTGCGGCCAGGCCACGGGCAGCCGGTCTTTCACCGCCGCGCCACAGGCCCCCCGCCTGCGTGGCGACGGTGCGGCGGACTGTGTCAGCGACCGGGCTGGCCGTGATGCTGCCGCGCACCTCGGGCGAGTACACCGCCTTCAGGACGCGCCTGGCCATCTCGTATCCCCCGTCGTAGCAGGGCATGACGGTTGACTGATAGGGCTCGTAGAGAGGTGTGCCGACCATATAGGTAGTCGCCCCGTCTGCTGCCCGATGCCCTTCCGCGGCCACACCGATACGGGACAGCATCGACCGTGAGGCTTGGTTGATCAGACCGCAGTCCTCGGCATTCCAGACATCCATGGGGCTCGCTTCCGAAGCGTCTGATGAAAAGTGCTGGCTATGCGGCCGCGCCGGCCTCGTTCATGTGTGCCTGCGCACGGCCGAGTCCGCGAGACGGCTCAGCGCCTGGACCGCGGGCACGGCAAAGGGCGCCTTCCTGAGGGAGAAGAGGGCTTGTTCATAGCGTTCGGTGATCATTTCTTCCACGAAGAGGTCGGCCCCGGTGGCTGTGATGATGCGACGGGCCGCGTGCGCCTGGTCCTCGGTCAGGGCGGGATTGCCCAGATAGTGGCGCAGTGTGGCGGCCTGGGCGGGATGGGCGCGTTCCAGGGCCAGGGCGATCAGTACGGTGGCCT
The DNA here is from genome assembly GCF_040296845.1 of Streptomyces sp. NPDC001985. NCBI lineage: Bacteria > Bacillati > Actinomycetota > Actinomycetes > Kitasatosporales > Streptomycetaceae > Streptomyces > Streptomyces sp. NPDC001985. The sequence goes on along the minus strand of NZ_JBEOYB010000046.1, from coordinate 58,158 downwards.
TGCCCTCGCGGAGATCGTCGAGTGCGGGTTTGCCGGTGGTGGCCGGGTCGCCGAAGACGCCGAGGAGGTCATCCCGGAGCTGGAACGCCTCCCCGAGCGGGATCGCGTACGCCGAGAGCTGTTCCAGGGTGGTGTGGCCGGCGCCGGCGAGGGCGGCGCCCAGGTGCAGGGGGCGTTCGATGGTGTACTTCGCGGTCTTGTAGCGGATGACGTTCAAGGCGGTTTCTACGCTGTGGTGGGTGGTGCCGCCGGCTTCGAGGTCGAGGAACTGGCCGAAGGCGACCTCACTGCGCATCTCGGCCAGCAAAGGCAATACGTTGTCGAGTTGCGCCGGTGTGGGATGGCCGGCGTGCAGGAGTTCGTCGGACCAGACCAGAGCGAGATCTCCGACGAGGATCGCGGCCCCCTCACCGAACCTCTCCGCGGCATGCGCGGTGCCGGGACCGGTGTGCTGTTGTGCGAAGGTTCGATGGATGGTGGGCTGGCCGCGGCGGGTGTCGGACCGGTCCATGACATCGTCGTGGATCAGTGCGAAGGCATGGAACAGCTCAAGCGAGGCCGCCAGGTGATGCACCGTCGACGGGGCGCCGTGCGCGCCTGCCGCGTGCCAGCCGACCAGAGTCAGAACCGGGCGCAGCCGCTTCCCGCCGGCCATCACGAAGTCCCGGAGCGCGGTGGTCAGATCAGGCAGCCGGCTTGCCGTGTTGCGGGCGCGCTTCACCGCCAGGAAGCCGGCCAGAACATCCTCGACGGGGCGTTTCAGCAGTTGCAGGTCGAGCTCTTCGTTCGCGGGCAGGAGCGTCACGTCATGATCTCCCCGCTGTCGCCGGGGGCGGCTGCCCGCGTGAGGTTGAGTGCCTTTTCGAGCAGTGCTTCAACGATCCGGCTCTCAGGGACGGTGCGCACGGTTGTGCCCTGGACGGAGATCTGTCCGCTGCCGTTGCCGGAGGAGCCGCCGATGCCGGCTTCGCGGGCTTCGCCGGGACCGTTGACGACGCAGCCCGTGACCGCCACGTGCGGAGGGTCAGGGAACCCGTCGAAGGCGGCTTCGACTTGATTGGCGAGTCTGTGGATGCCGGCTTGGAAGCGTCCGCGGCCGGGCAGGAGACGATCTCCAGCATGCGCTGACGCGGACCGAGTGAAGACAGAATGCGGCAGCCCGCCTCGACCTGATCGACGGGGTCGGTGGACAGCGAGACGCGGATGGTGTCGCCGACGCCCTCGTTCAGCAAGATCCCGAAGGCGACGGCGGTCTTGATCAAGCCCTGCGAAGTGGTGCCGGCTCCGGTGACGCCCAGGTGAAGGGGGTAGTCGCAGGCATCGGAGAGATGCTGGCAGGCGGCGATCGCAGTACGTGGATCGCGGTGCCTCACTGCGATTCCGAGGTCCTGGAAGCCGTGCCCCTCGAAGAGACCGCATGCCCACAGGGCCGATTCGGCCAGCGCCTCGGAGGCGGTTCTGCCGTGTTTCGCGAGCAGCCGGGGGGCGAGAGCACCGGCGTTGACGCCGATACGGATCGGCACCCCCGTCCCCGTGGCGGCCGCCGTGATCTCAGCGATCTTGTCGTCGGACTTCTTGACCGCGGCTGCCCGGCAGGCCGGGCCGGTATCCCGGTCCAGCGGCGCGTACGCGTGACTGGTCCAGCGCCATATCCGTTCCGGGGCGAACGCCTCTCCGGGCAGTGCCCCGGCGGCCCGGCGGTTCCACGGCGCCGGCGCGCGCCAGGCGCCGCGCTGCTCCATGGCCCGCGTCAGGTGCTGCCGCTGGTCGTCCGTCATCGGTACTTCTTGGGCCGGCCGTCGGGGTCGGGCTCCGGGAGAACCTGTCCGTCCGCGTTGTCCGGAGCCGGCTTGCCCCGGCTCAGGTCCGGCTCCGGCTTCCTGTGCTCTCTCACGGACGCCCTCTCCCTACTACGGCGGAGAAGGACATGCTGCCGCAGCGCCCCGTGCCACGGTAGTGAGCCCTTCCGGCCACCCGGGTCATCGCCTTGCTGTTCCCACGAGCACTCAGGCGTTGGCGGAGGTACGAGGCAGACACGCCTTACCCGGAGCCGGCATCTCGCCCGGACCTCGCACGTCCGCCCCACCCGCGGGGGTGGTCCGGCCGTGCTCCTGGGAACGCTGTCGCCCACGCGGTCGTCCCCGCCGCCCGCGCCGGGATCGTCCGCGTGCGGCCTCGCTCGATGCCCCGCTCTGTCCGTCGTTCCGTCGGCGTCCCTCTCGTCCGCTCGCGCCGCCGCCGGTCCGGCCGGCACCTCCGGCAGCACCGGATCGTAGATCGTGGCGATTGCGCGGGGCGGAGGCTTCGCGCCCCGGCGGGCGGCCCCGGTCGGCGCCGGTTCACCGGCGAGCATCCTCCCTCACATCGTCGGCGAGATCCGGTGGATCCGCGCGGAGGGCTTCGCGATGCCCGCGCCGGTGAGGTACCGCTCGACCGCCGCGGTGTACGACGCCGGCGGGGCGGACAGGGCCATGTGACCCGGGCGCTCACGCGACCGCGACGCGCCCCTGCCTTCGGGTTCGGTCACCGGCTCGACCACCATGCCCGCCCCGCCCTTCCGGAGCCGCCGCGGTGAACGCGTACACCTCGCGCCGGAGGCGTGAATGGCCCGGCCCACCGCGGGTCGCGATGACCACGGTGGGGCTCTCCGCAGTAAATCCGGCATTTACCGCGGCGGTTCTTCCGGTTGCCGTTGAGCGGCCGCGGTGAGCAGGTCGGCGAGGTCCTTGAGGGCCTGTCGCAGTTCGTCGGGGTGGTGGATGGTGAAGGGCCACTCCAGGGAGGCGAGGAGGTGTGCCATGCCGTCCAGCCGATCTGCTCGTGCGCGCATGAGGACGCCGGCGGGCTGGGCGGTGAGGGTCACCGCTGATCGGGGCAGCCGGCGGGCGATCTCATCGAGTGGACCGTGGATCGTCACCTCGACCTCCCAGCGGTAGGCGCCCTGGGCCAGGGTGGAGGTCAGGTGGGCGACGGGGTCGAAGCCGACGGGGGCGGTGAAGCGCCGGGTCCGGGGAGTGGTGGAGGCGACGCGGTCGATGCGGAAGGTCCGCAGGCTGTCGCGGAGGTGGTCGTGGCCGACGACGTACCAGCGGCCGGTGTGAAAGACGACGCCGTAGGGGTCGATGTCGCGTTCGGTCTGCTCCTGCCGCCAGGACTGGTGGCTGATGCCGACGGTTGTGCCGGCGCGGGATGCCTGGGCCAGGGCCAGCAGGACGCCGGTTCCGGGTGTCTGCCCGATCACGGCGTTGGCGGTGAACGAGAGGGTCTCCCGCATGGCGGCGAGCGGCTCGCGCAGGGAGTGCGGAAGCACCCGCCCGATCTTGGCCAGGGCACCGGCACTGGCCGGTGCGGTGGTGCCCATGCCGAGGCGTTCTGCCGCGAGCAGGCCCAGGACGACGGCGAGGGCCTCGTCGTTGGTGAGTACCAGGGGTGGCATCCGGTAGCCGCGGGCCAGGCGGTAGCCGCCGTGGCGGCCGCGTTCGGCTTCCACGGGGATGCCCAGTTCCCGCAGGTGGGACACGTACCGACGCACCGTGCGGACGTCGGTGTCCAGACGGTCCGCCAGCTCCGTCCCGGTGAGTCGGGCGTTGGACTGGAGGAGTTCCAGCAAGGTCAGAACACGGGTGAGGGGATGCGTCATGGATCACTCGGCATTTCAGGGCGGAATATGTCCTGTATCAACTTTACGCTCCCGACAGCACCTCACATCAGGGAGATCACATGGCCACCTTCGTACTCGTTCCCGGCGCCTGGCTCGGCGCGTGGGCCTGGGAAGACACCGCCCGCACTCTGCGGGAGAACGGCCACACGGCGCTGCCGCTCACGCTGACGGGCCTGGCCGAGCGCGCCGCCCAGGCCGGACCCGAGACGGACCTGAACACGCACATCGCGGACATCACCGGCTTCATCGAGGAGAACGATCTGCGCGACGTCACGCTGGTCGCCCACAGCTACGGGGCTGCCCCGGTCACCGGGGCGGCCGGGCGTCTCGGCGACCGGCTGGAGCGCGTGATCTACGTGGACAGCGCGCCGTTCACCGCAGGCATGTGCATGCTCGACCTCATGCCGCCGGAGGCAGCGGACCAGCTGAACCGGCAGGTCTCCGCTTCCGGCGACGGGTGGCGGCTTCCGATGCCGCCGTTTGAGGTCCTGGGCCTGTCCGGAAGCCTCGTTGGGCTCGATGAGGGACAGCGGGATGCTCTGTCCTCGCGTGCCACCCCTCACCCGTTCGGCACCTACACCCAGCGCCTCGCCGGCCCGACCGAGCCCGGCGCCGGCGTGGACCGTGTCCTGATCACCTGCCATGACTTCACGGGCCTGCTGGATGCCGGGATACCGACGCTGGCCCACCTGAACCAGCCGCCGTGGCGGCGCTTCGACCTGCCCACCGGGCACTGGCCGATGCTGTCCACACCCACCGAACTCGCCGACGTCCTCGACAAGGCCGTCTCCTGACGGCGACGGCTTCCCGCGGGCCGGGTCACGATCGCTCTTTTGAGGTCTGTCCCACGGTGTCCGCCGGGGTGCGGGGGCCGGGCACGGGGCTGCGGCGAGTCCGCTGACATCGGGCTCGGCGCCACCGTATCCGCAGAAGCAGTAGCCGTGTTGCCGGTTCCCGGGCCGCGCGTCGCAGGGCTTGGCGCGCGAGGTCCACGTCCGCTCAGCTCCACCTCGATGCCCATGCGATCACCATCCTGGTGGCGTCGGCGCGCAGCGGGCGGGCGGCGAGGGCGGCAGCGGTCCGTCCACGGCGCGGACCCGGGCATCTCCGTCGACGGGGCGGTCTGCCCGCGCGGCTGGTCCAGCCGCGCGGGCAGCAAGTACCGCGCGGCACGCTCCCTTGTCGTGGCGGCCGGAATGGCCCGCCGCAGGTCGCGGTGATCACCGTAGGGGCTCTGCCGCGGTGAATCCGGCATTCACTGCGGCAACCGGGGTCCTCAACGAGGACATCCCGGAGGCATCGGTCAGTTCGGGACGAGAGAAAAAAGCTCAGGGCCCCTGGGTCGGCTGGGGAGTAGAGTCCGCTCGTGCGTTGATTTTCCGGGCGACGGCCAAGCGCCGCCGCAGATGGTGCGGGAGCGACCTGCCGAGTTCGGGGTCGCCTGATTGGCATGCCCATCACGATGATCCCGGAGATCACGGAATGACTGCTCAGAATCCCCTCACCTACGACGCGTTCGTCACACTCGCCGTCGCTGATCCAGCTGTCGTCGGTCTTGTCCTCAAGGGCTCCCGGGCTCACGAGGGGATGACCACCGAGCACTCCGACCACGACCTGTACGTCGTTCTCGCTGATGGTGCGACAACCGGCCTCACTCGGTTCACGGGCCACCGCACCCCGGAACTCGACCTCCTCGTTCTCTCACTCGACGAGTTCCGCGCCGCAGGAATGCCGGGATTCGAGCGGTATGCCCTTGCCCGCGCCCGGATCGTACTCGACCGGCTCGACGGGGCCGTCGCCGAGATCCTGGCCGAAAAGGCACGGCTCAACGCCGACCAAGCCTTCCGGGAGGCAGGTGAGTCGCTCGACGCCTACGCCAACTCCCTCTACCGCTCGGTCAAGAACGACCGCGACGGGCACACGCTCGCGGCCCGGCTCGACGCCGCCGACAGCATCCGGCTCCTGCTGGAGCTGCTCTTCGCACTGGACCGTCGCCCCCGCCCGTACAACAAGTACCTGGAATGGGAGCTGGCCCGATTTCCGCTGCCGGGCTGGGACACCGGAACGCTGCTCGACGCCGTGGACCGCATCGCGGGAACAGGCGACGTATCCGCACAGCGCCGCCTCTTCGCCCAGGTCGAGGCAGTGGCCCGGCAGGCCGGGCACGGCGCGGTGCTGGACGCCTGGGGCGAGGACCTGCACCTGATGCGACCGCAATAGAAGAAGGGTGTGAGAGCTCCCGGCCTTCATCAGGCAGCCTGGCCGAGAACGGCAGGGGTCGGAAATCGGGTGTCCGCAGCAGCAGCACGGCAGGATGGCTGGGGCAAGAAGGCGACGATGACGGCGGCTGAGCCACCCCCTGCCCCGAACGGGACAGGGCGGGGGACGGCGCCGACGTCTCGCCACCGCGCCCTCCTTCGATACCGGCACCGCCCTGCGGTGCCCGGCCCCGGAAACCGCCCGCGCCGACGCCCCGTCCCCCGACACGGACCGTCCGGCACAGACAGGAAACGCCCGGACACCCCGGACAACGGGCCGCGACTGGACGATGAGGTGGACGCGCGGGATTCAGCTCTTGCCGGGGATGGTGTCGTCGATGACGGCCTCCGGCTCGGGGTCATCGGGGCTCCCGGCTGCCTTGATCCGGGCGACCGCCGGCGCGAGAGCGTCGTACACCCGCCTCGACGCCGCGGTGTTGCCCCGCTCCCCCGTTGAACTCCGAGGGGTGGGCAGCTCAGGCCAAGGACTCGAAGTATGCCTTCTGCGCGGGGTAGTAGTCCTCGAAGTCGGGCAGTGGCCCGCGCGTGCGGGCGGCGGTGAGCATGTCCAGGTAGTACTCCCAGCCCGGGCCGGTCTGGCCGAGGTGATCTGTGGAGGCGAGGTGATGGACCAGCCGGAGTTCGGTGGTGCCGTCGTTCTCGGCCAGCAGCAGTTCCATCGACCAGGACCCGGCCTCGTCCTCCATCGAGACGGCGAGACGGCGCGGCGGTTCGCACGCTTCGATCCGCAGTGGGCACCAGGGCGCCGACTCCTCGAACACCATCTGCACCTCGACGGTGAGGCCGGCCGCCGCCCGGCCGCGCCACGGGCCGAACCAGCGGGCGGTGCGCTCCGGCTCGGTGACACTCGCCCAGACATCATCGGCGGAGGCGCGGTAGCTGCGGGTAAGGATCAGGTCGTGCCCCGTCGGCGTGGGGATGAGCTGTCCGGTGGGCTCAGGGGTCATGCCGTGTCCTCCTCGGGTTGGCGCGCGGTGTGCTGATCGTCAGTGGGCTCGGCCCGATTGCGGTCCCGTCGAGTGCGGTGAACCTCCGTCTCCAACGCGGCCAGCCGCTGCGGCCAGTCGACACGCCGGGTGTCGAACTGAGCGAGCCAGGCGGCGAGGTCACCCAGCCGGGGAGGGACGAGTGAGTAACGCCGATGGCGTCCGATCTGCTCGTCCCGGACCAGGCCGCTCTCCCGCAGCACGCGCAGATGACGGCTGACCGCGGGTCGGCTGATGGTGAACCGGGCAGCAATGTCGCCTGCCGTCAGCGGGGTACGGCGCAACATCATCAAGATCTCCCGGCGCACCGGATCGGCGATGGCGTCGGCCACCTTGCTCAGGTCGTCCACACCAAAAGCGTAACCCATAGGTTACGCGTCAGGAGTCGGCACAGGCCGAACACCGTGCGAAGGTGGAAGACAAGCTCAAGTGATCCGATTCGCCGGCAGAGGGCCTTCACCACGATGTTGATCGGCGCACGACGGAACGCGCGAGGCGGAATCCCACGTCGTCGACCTGGAAGGCCGGGTGGCTGCGGCGGCGCGCGGAGGCCCGGCAACTCCAGTGCTCATCGAACCAACCACCGCCGCGGAGCACCCGGTAGGCGCCATAGACCTCGGCGTCGTAGACGTCCCAGCACCAGTCCCAGACGTTGCCGAGCATGTCGTAAAGCCCCCACGCGTTGGGACGTTTGCCGCCCACTTCGTGGACGCGCTCGTGCGAGTTGCCGCGATACCAGCCGATCTCGTCGAGTTCCCCGTGGCGCGGCCCGGTCGTCCCGGCCCGGCAGGCGTGCTCCCACTCGGCTTCGGTCGGCAGTCGATACCCGTCGGCGGACGCGTCCCACTCGATGATTTCGGCCTCGGCGCGGAAGTGGTACGCGGGTGTGAGGCCGGCGCGCTGGGACAGGGCGTTGCAGAACCGCACCGCGTCCCACCAGGAGACGCACTCGACGGGCAGCTGGTCCCCAGGGGTGATACTCGGCCGCCGGCCTGTGACCTGTGTGTACAACGCCTGGGTGACCGGGCATGCCGCGAGCTGATAGGGCGCCAGCTCGACCGACCAACTGCGCTGTGTCCGCCGGTCCGACAGCGTCACCTGCCCCGGCGGGATGGCGATCATCTCGTTCCCCATCATCACGTTCATGATCAGGAGATCCTACGAGACCCGTCAGGGCGGGACGACACAGCTGCCAACAGGGACTACCCCCGAGGGGGGACGAGACCGGGTCGGGACGCTCCGTGTCCCATCCGTGCGGGCTGCCCCGCGCGGGCGGGGACGACGCGACCCAGGGGTGCGGTGACCGTTCCCGAGCAGGACTGCCCCCGCGCGGGCGAGGACGACCGGCCGCCGGGGTGGACAGAGAGGGCGGCCGACGGACAAGGACTGCCCTCGCGCGGGCGGGGCTGACCTCGGTCTGGTGTGCGTGGGCAGGCTGCCGGCGCTGGTGGCGGAGGTGCCGCGACGACGGCACAGCGCTCCCGGCCGGGCTGAAGCGGGACCCGGGCGCGGTCGGGCCGGACCAGAGCCTGTCTCCTTGATGCCCTGAGGAGTGTGGTGCCTGGCCGGACAGAGTTTTCGGCAAGTGCTCCGCCGGTCAGGTCAGGCGTCCCAGGCGCGAGGACGGGCCAGCTCTTCCCACTCGGGGCGGAGCAGCGAGAACACGGCGAGGTCGTGGCGGCGGCCGTGGTGGAGGCAGGCGGCGCGGCTGACCCCTTCCTGGGTGAAACCGGACTTGGCAAGGACGGCGAGCGCGGGGGTGTTGCCGGTGTGCGTTTCCGCCGTGAGCCGATACATCGGGAGCTCGCCGAAGGCCAGGTCCACCACGGCGTCGAGGGCGGCGGTGCCGTGGCCGTTCCCGCGATGTCGAGCAGCGATCAACAGCTCGACCTGGGCTGTCCCGTTGACGATGTTCTGGCTGGTCAGTGCGACGTAGCCGACAGGGGTGCCGTCGGGAGGGAGGATGAGGAAGTCGTCGCGATCGTCGTCTTCGATGTCGCGCTCGACGCGCTCGCGCACGGCGGTGAGTGAGCGTGGCCAGATGCCTATGTGGTGGGCGGCTACTGGGTCGGATCTCCAGCTGTGCATGAGCTCGGCGTCGTCTGTGTCGAGCGCTGCGAGACCGACGGACTTGGCCCGCCAGGAAAGCTCCCTTTCAGCCTCTGCGTCATGCTCGTCGTCTGCGATCCTGATGTTCTCGGTCATAGGGGGATGTTATGGGTGTCTCCAGGCCGGGACCACCGCGTTTCTCCCGCTCGGTGACGCGTCGTCCTGCCTGGTCGGCAACGAGCCCGGACAAGGATGGCAGCCAGGTGGAGTGCGGCCTGATACGCGATGGCAAGCTTGTCGGGTCGCATGGCCGGGCCGCGCCACCGCTTGAGCCGGGAGACGCACCGTTCAACGGTGTTGCGCTCCTTGTGTCCCTCGGCGTCGGAGCCAGGCGGGCGACCTCCGGCGCGGCCTCTGCGTAAGCGGTGGCCGACCTGGTCCGCGGGCTGCGGACCAGGTCGGCCCGGATACCTCGGCGCCGGAGATGCCCACGGATCGCGCGGGAAGAACAGCCGCGATCAGCGAGGACAGCCGCGGGCCGGGTTCTTGGTCTGCCGACCCCGCTTCGTGGCATCCGGATTCCGGCCATGACCGCCTCGGAGGCCGGCGCGTCACCGGCCTGGCCCGCAGTGAGATGGATGGACAGCGGTCGTGCCCGGCTGTCACTGGTCAGGTGGACCTTCGTGCTCAAGCCACCACGAGTACGTCCGAGGGCCCGGGCTCACCGGCATTCCGCCGAAGCTGGGAAAAGGGGTTGGTTCAGTAGGTGAGGGTGACGCAGCCGGCGCCGCCGCTGCCACCGGGAGCGCCGGAGCTTCCCGAGCCGAAGCCGGACGGTATGACGCTCCCCCCGCTCCCGCCGTCGCCACCCGTTCCGCCCTGACCAGTGCCGAACGGACAAGTGGACGGGAGCGGGGTGCCTGCCGCTCCTCCGGTGGCTCCTTCGCCGCCGACACCTCCGGCCGCTACTGCCGGCCTGTCGGCCGCAGCTCCATTTGCTCCGCCGGTGTTGCCGTCGGACCGGGCCCCGTTGCCGCTGCCGGATGGTGTGCCGAGACAGACGGAGCCCACACCGAGGATGCTCCCACCGCCCGCGCCGTTGAAGCCTGCCGCTCCTCCGGCGCCGAGCGCGCCGCCACCGGTGAAGGGGTTGCCGCCGTCCCCGCCCGCGAGTCCGCCCCTGCCGCGACCGCCACTCGGCACGGATGCCTGGTCGATCCCCCCTCTGGTCAGAGCGGACCGGCCGCCTCCGGTACCAGCGGTACCGGAACTGGCCCGAGTTGCCGGCAGTTGGGTTGCCCCAGCGCCGCCGGCACCGCCGGCAACCGCCGCCGCCGACGGTGAGGGTAAGGGTCTGGCCCGGGGTGACGGGCAGGGTGCAGGTGATCCGGGCGCCTCCGCCGCCGCCACCCCCGCCTCCGCCTCCCCCGCCCCCTTGGACGCGTGGCCCGTAAATAGGGCCGGACTTGCCACCGCCACCCCCACCCGCGCCGCCCCCACCGGCGGCGACAGGGACGGCGGTGACACTGGTGACCCCCGTCGGGACGGTGAACGTCCCACTGGTGGTGAACGTCTGGGTAGTCGCGGCGGACGCGGGAGTCGCCAACCCCACCGTCAGTGCCAGGGAACCCACCACACCCGCCATCGCGACCGTGGCACGGGCCGCCCGGGAGCGCGGGGCCTTCGAACGCGGTCGTCCGCCGTTGATTCGCTGAATGTCTGTCATATATCCACCGTGCGTACCCGGTGCGAACTATGACAATGGCGGATATTCGTTCGGGTATACACCCCGGCGTGAGCAGGGAGGGGAGAAGCAGACCGGCCCCCGGCCGGACGGCGTTGGCCACCGCCCCGGCCGGGGGCTCACGGACTCATGGTGTCGGGTGTCCAGGTGTTCCTGTCAGGGGCGTGTGGCTCCCGGAGATCCGTTGGTGACGGCGACCACCCCCACGATTCCGGCACTCGCGCCGAGCCCGCCGCTGCCGCCGGGCCGGCCCGCGCCGCCATTGCCGCCCTCGGAGGTGCCGCCGGTGGGGGCGGAGAGGGGACCGTCGTTGCCGTGGCCGCCGTTGCCGCCTTCCGAGCCGGTCTGGCGGGTCTCGCCGCCAGTGCCGCCCTGGAGGGCGACGCGGCCGGTCATGACGATGGTCTCGTCGTTGGCGTCGCCGCCGTTGCCGCCCTCGCCGTTGGAGAGCCCGAAACCGCCGTTCCCTCCGGTCACGTTGACCTGATTGACCAGGAGGGACAGCACCCGGGTCCTGATCGTGCCGTCGTTGCCGATGCCGCCCGCGCCGCCGTCGGAGTCCGGAGTGGTGCCGAACTGGGTCTGCCCGGCGTTGCCGCCGGCGCCGCCGATGACGGTGATCGAACCGGCGCTGGTGATGGTCCCTTCGCGGTTTCCCGCACCGCCCGCGCCGCCATCGCTGCTGGTCCCGCCGCGCCCACCGTTCCCACCGCTGACCGTGACGGTGTTGTTGCCACCGCCGCCGTCGATGGTCCCGGTGTTGCCGTACCCGCCGACGCCTCCGGGGAGGGTGTCCTCGGTGACGCGGCCATTGCCCCCGTCGACGGTGATTCTGTCGTCTCCCGTGCCCCCGTTGACGGTGCCGCTGCTGCCGTCCCCGCCCCTGCCGCTGCCATTTGTCGTCACACTCTGGATGGAGATGTCGTCGTTCCCCGATCCGCCGTTGACGTTTCCGCGGTTGGCCGTCAGGCCCCCGGAGGGCCCGTCGACCACAATGCGGTCGTCACCCGCTCCGGCGTTGATGGTCGTCCCCGGGTTCACCCCGTCCCTGCAGAAGATCAGGTCGTTCCCGCTGGTGCCGTTGATGGTCTCGCTGACGGTCGTACTGTTGTTGACAAGACAAAGGGTTGTTTCGGCCGACGCCGTCCCCGGCACGGCGACCAGGAGGGCGCACGACGTCGCAAGCACCCCGCCGACGGCGACAGCGCGCCGCCGGACCCGCCCCCATCGCCCCGGCGACAGACCAACGGGGGCAGGGGAGAGCGAGAGGGTTAAGGGGAATCGAGGTGTGTTCATGGGGGGGGACCGCCTTGCTGTTCAGGAGCCCCGGCTCAGGGCCCGGTACCGGTCGAACACCCGTCTCCGGGGTGCCACGGGCACCACACCCGTCATGCGCCCCGAGCGGACTACCTGCCCCGTACCCGACCTCAGCTACCAGACGCCCCGACACGACCAGGTCCAGCATCCGGTGGAAGCGACACTCGCCCGGACACGCCGGGCGCGCACGGCCCGCACCCCGGCACACAGACCGGCGCGCGCAGGCCGCTTTCTGCGGAGGTGATCGCTGCCGGCCGAACACGCCGAACGGGATGCGTACCCCGAAGCCGCCGAGACCGCGCACGCCTGCCTTCACCACCCTCCAGCAGAGCGAACTCCCCGGCCCCCGGGCTCAACCGCGGACCGTGCGGTGACCAAGACCGTCGAGATCCTTCGCCCCAGGAGGGCGCGGGCGGAGTTCGCGCAGCGGATCGCGGTCCTTTCGCTGAGGCCGAAGACCTCGGCACGGCGCAGTGGGTCGGGGCCGTGGGTGAGAGCCTCGTCGAGCGGACGGCCCGCGCGGAGCCATTGCGGGGTGCCGGTCGGGCCGCGCAATACGGCTCCGGCGACCGAGTCTTTGCCGATGGGCCGGTCCCCAGTGCGTCTGCTTGTTGACCAGCAGTGGAGGGGACTACCCCCGCGTGGGCGGGGCGGACCGTTCCTGGCCGGGTGGTTTCACGTGATTATGCTGTTCTGCTATACCTGCTTCGCGGCGGTTCCCCGGGTGCTGCTGTGCTCGGCTCTGGTGACGTCGGGATCGGGATCACCGTACCCGCAAGTGCGGGTGTGGTGTTGTCGGTTCCTTGTCGCCGTCTCCCGGACCACCCCCAGGGTTGGGCGCGCGAAGTCCACGTCCGCTCAGCTTCACCCGTGCGATCACCGTCGTGGTGGTGTCGGCGTGGAGCGGGCAGGCGCCGAGTGCGGGCAGTCGGTGTGTCCGCGGCACGGACCGGGCCTGCTTGGTGCTGGGGCGGTCCGCTTGCACAGCCAGCCGTGCCGTGAGCAGGTACTGCGCGATGTGCTCCCTCGCCGCGTCGGCCGCTTTCGCCGCCGCCGCAGCCGTCGGGAACGGCGGCCAGGGCGCGGCGCTGCACTTCCTCGCTCGCGATCTGCCGGTCGATGGCGGCGTCGCGGGGATCGGCGGTGCTCCGGTCGCGGACGAGGCCGGCGCAAGGCCGGGAGGCGCAGCCATAGGCCATCAGGGCTTGTTCCGTGGAACCAGGACGCTCTGATCTTCCTCTACCGGGGCGGCGCCGGGGGCGGTTGGCTCTGCCGGGGCCGTGCACCGCCCGCCGTCCGGCGGACGGTCCTTTGTGTGATCAGGAGGTTGGGTCAGTGAGGATGAAGAGACTCGGGAAGGCCGCCGTGGTCGCCGCCACGGTCGTGGGCGTCGTCGCGGGGACAGCGGGCACCGCCCAGGCCTCCCCCAGGGTCATGACCTTCAGCCAGTGCGACAAGCCGGCGATCACAGCCGAGCCCCTGGCGGGCGGCGGGTGGAACGGTGGGCTGGCCCTCTGCGGCGGAGGCTTCGGCCACAAGATCGCCAGCTACCTCTACTCCGACGGCATGAAGCAGGACTTCTTCGTCGGCGCCGACTACGCGGTCTGGACCGCCTGGTACGACTACAGCGGCCCTGATGCAGGATTGCGCAGTCTGGCCTCGCTGGGCGGCAAGGTCACCTCACAACCCGTCATCAGCGCCCACAGCGGCAACTACCTTCAGCTGAAGGCACGCGGCACGGATGGCAAGAACTGGTACAAGGAGCGCTACTCCAACGGAACCTGGAGCAACTGGTACCGATAGACCCGGGCGGCGGGGGTGCGGGCTGCCGACTCCCGCACCGCCGCCCCGGTGCCCATGAACCCGGCCCGTTGCCGTGAACGACCGGCTCCGGGCCGGACTGTGGGCACAGTGAGATCCCCTTACGGCTCCGGGGTCCGGGCAGTCAGCCGGCAGTCCAGTGGCGCGCCGCCACCGCGCTGCTCCACCCGGGCGAGTCATCGAGAATCAGCTCCGGGTCGGTGACGCCCGCGGCTTCCAGGAAGACCTGGAGATCATGGTCGGAGAACGCCGCTCGGTGACGGCCTGGCCGTGACGGAGTGCCGAGCCGTCACGGCGCTGCGGGCGTCCTGGCCCGGACCGGGTGGTGTCCGCTGCCGCCGCGTCGAGGGTCTCAGCGCTCCGGGGCGCCGACGTGATCCGGTTGGCTGTGAGTTCACGGAGCCGGGGGCACGTCTGACGGCGGTCGGCCGTTCCTCCCGGGTTCGGGGAGGAACGGCCGGTGTTGGGCCGGTGTCCGGCGTGTCAGGTGCAGTTGATGACGAGTGCGGTGGTGGCGGTGCAGGTGCGGGACGCGCTGTCGTTGGCGGGGTTGAGGTCGGTGGGGGTGCTGGTGGTGCGGGTGGCGGTGACGGTGTGGGGGGTGCCGAGACTGAGGGCGGCGACGGGCACGGTGATCCGGCGGGTGGTGTCGGCGCCGGGGGCGAGGGCGGTGGTGGTGCAGGTGGCCTTGCCGGTGGTGAGGGTGCAGTCGGGGCTGGTCGCCCCTGTGGGACTGGGCAGGTCCAGGGTGACGGTGGCGGAGGCGAGGGTGCGGGGTCCGTGGTTGGTGAGGGTCACGGTGTAGTCGATGCGGCCGTTGAGCAGGCCGGGGCGGGGAGTGGCGGTCAGTTCCACTCCGAGGTCGGCGGTGGGGCGCTCGGCGATGGCGATGTCGACGGGGGTCGTGCCCACGGGGATGCCGCTGGTGGTGTGGGTGGCGGTGTCGATCACGGAGACGGTGGCCGAGTTGCCGTTGGCGGTGTAGACGTGGCCGCCGTCGGGGGTGACGGCCACTCCCCTGGGGGTGTTTCCGGAGGCGGTGGTGGCGGTCACGGTGTTCGTGGCGGTGTCGATCGTTGCGATGGTGGCGCCCTGGCCCCGGGAGACGTACACGTGCGCGCCGTCCGGTGATGCGGCGACGTCGTAGGGGCCGTCGGTGAGGGGGACGGTGGCGGACACGGCGTTGGTGGCTGTGTTGATCACCGCGACGGAGTTGGAGAAGGGGCGGGTGACATAAGCGCGGGTGCCGTCGGGGGTGAAGGTGACGCTCTGGGGGAATCCGCCGACGTTGATGGTGGCGGTCACGGTGTTCGTGGCGGTGTCGACCACCGATACGGAGCGGGCGTTGTAGTTGGTGACGTAGGCGCGGCTGCCGTCCGGGGAGACGGCCACCTCCTGCGGGGCGCTGCCGACCGTGATGGTGGCGGTCACGGTGCCGGCCGCGGTGTCGATCACCGTGAGGCGTTCGAGGGAGCTGTTGACGACATAGGCGCGGGTCCCGTCGGGCGAGACGGCGATGCCGCCCGCGCCGTTGCCGACGGGGATGGTCGCGGTGACCGTTCCGGTCGAGGTGTCGGTCACGGTGACGGAGCCGGCGTTCCCGTTGCTCACGTAGAGGCGGGCTCCGTCCGGGGAGGCGGCCACGCCTTTGGGGCCGTCGCCGACCGAGAGGGTGGACGTGACGGTTTCGGTGGCGGTGTCGATCACGGAGACCGTGTCGTCGCTGTAGTTGGTCACATAGGCGAGCGGCGCTTCAGCCGCGGTCGGTGCCGCGGGTGCGGCGGGGGCGGGGTGCGCGGCGGGGGCCATGGCGGTCAGCGAGGCCATGGCCAGGCCGCAGGAGGCAGCGATCGCGAGGAGCCGGCGGGCGGGCTGCTTCCAGGGCCGGTCGGATGTGGTGGGCTGGCTCATACAGAGGTTCCTCTCCCATCGGGCCCGGCGTGGGACCAGATGGCCAGGTGGCCGGCCGGTGGCCCGTGTGGTGGTGTCGTGGACGTGGGTCGGATGGTGGTGTGGCGTGGTGTCGACAAGATGTGCGGCCTTGATTCGGGCCGGTCCGCGCAGGGAGCCCCCTGGCGGCGGGAGCCGTCTCGTCCCGCCCCGACGAACCTGGGGCGACGCACCACCGGCACCCGCCCCCTGCGCCATCGGGCATGGCGCCCGCCCACCACTGTGGTGCCTCCCCCGCCGGTCCGATCGCGATCACCGGCACAACCATCCGAACGGATGATCATGCGGTCATGTGTTCAATCCGTCGGCCTGCGCTGCCCCCGCAGATCAGTGAACAACCAGCCTGGCACAGGGGCTGGTCGTGGCGAAGGCGGACAGAATCCGGCCGGACCAGTTCAGACCGGGCCGGGGCAGCCGCCGCCGGAGGCACGCCGGGGAATCGGTTGCGCGCCGCGATCCACGCGGCCGATGACCTCGGGGCGACCCCCGCGTGGGCGGGGCTGACACTTCGTCCCGGTCCATCGTCGACCACTGGATCGGGCGACCCCCGCGTGGGCGGGGCTGACGGGTCATGTCATGGCACGTGAGCTGTTCGCCGACGGGCGACCCCCGCGTGGGCGGGGCTGACACTTCGCGACCTGGGGTTCTTTCACGTGATCATGTTGTTTTGCTTGACCTGCTTCGCGGCGGTTCCCTCGGGCGCTGCTGTGCCTGCTTCGGTGTCATCGGGCTGGAGGTCACCGTATCCGCCAGTGCGGTCGTCGTGTTGCCGGTTCTTCATCGCCGTCTCCCCGGGCCGCGCGCAGGGGTTGGCGTGCGAGGTCCGCGCCGGTCAGATCCGCCTCGGTGCTCATGTGATCGCGGTCCTGGTGGTGTCGGCGTGCAGCGGGCGGGCGGGGGCGATCAAGAGTCCGGACAGACCGATTCCGGCACCGCGGACGGAACCCGCGCGGGCGGCGTGGACTGGCCCTATGGCGCACTCAGTTTGGGTGCGGTGGTGGCGATGAAGGCGCCGTTGGGGCGGTCCGCGGTGGGCTGTGCGGCGTGCCGGCTGTGGGCCGCCGCTGCCCAGGTCTCCTGCCGGGCGACGGCGAGGGCGGCGGCCAGGTCGAGGCCGAGTACGGTGATGCCGGGCAGTGCGGCCAGGTGCTCGGCCGTGCCGGACCGTGCGCGGTCGGCTTCGACGAGTGCGCATGCGGGAACGCGGAGGAACCAGCCCGGCTCGGGGTGGGCCCGGTGGACCGGCAACCCCCGTACCGGCGGGCCGCCTCTCCCCATGGCACTCAGAACCAGTGCACGCAGTGTGGGGGGCTCTCTGTACGGAACAGCGCGTCCGCC
The DNA here is from genome assembly GCF_040296845.1 of Streptomyces sp. NPDC001985. NCBI lineage: Bacteria > Bacillati > Actinomycetota > Actinomycetes > Kitasatosporales > Streptomycetaceae > Streptomyces > Streptomyces sp. NPDC001985. The sequence continues at coordinate 41,013 of NZ_JBEOYB010000046.1, read as the reverse complement.
ACGGCGGACGCGCCCGGATGGTGGGCCCGGATGTGTCCCGCGCGGACGAGCGTGCTGGGGGCGATGCCGCCCAGGTAGAGCGAGCTCAGGTCGCGCACGTCCAGCGACAGATCGGGGTGGCGGTCCGTGGGGGCACAGGACGCTCTGCCCTCGCGGACGGTCAGCAGATAGCGGCCGTGTGCGCCGAGGAACGGATCGTCCACGTCGAGGACGAGGTCGCCGTCCGCGGACCAGCCGCGTGCTGTCAGGGCGCGAGGGACATCGAGGATGCGCACCCACAGCCAGTCGGCGTGCTCACCGACCTCGCCCGCCCGGAAGTCCGCGAGCCGCCAGCGCAGCGGGTGCTCGGGCGGGACGTGCCGGAACACGGCCCGTGAGACCAGGTCGTGCCCGAGAACGAACCGGGCCAGAGCCGTGAAGACCGCGTCATCGGTGGCGATGGTCTCGTCGACCGTCAGGGTGCCGCCCTCCCCGATCGAGTAGCTGGCGTACCCGTCCGCCACGCCGTCGGCGTCCCGGTGGACCGCGATGTGGCGCGGTGACGAGGAGACCGGCGCCTGCCCCGCTCCCCGCGCCCACCAGCGGTGCGGCCGGGACAGCGCGCCGGGCTGGGCGCGGCGGTACCGGTCGTACACCTCTTCGAGTACTCCGCCGCACGCGGAGCGCCGCATCACCTCGACCGTGCCGCCGGCCGTGGCGGACACCGGTGCGTCGGCCGACGCGCGCGGCCGGGGCTCCGCGAGGGCGGCCCGGTGGCGCGGCACCGTCAGCCGGGTGGTGAACGTCGCCGGTCCGTAGCCGAACCTGCCGTAGATCGGAGCCTCGGAAGCCAGCAGTACCGAGAGGAACTCACCCCGGGCCCGCACCTCGGAGAGCTGCCGCCGCATCAGCGCGCCGAGCACGCCGCGCCGCCGGTGCGAGGGCAGGACGCCGACCGCGCTCACCCCGGTGACGGGAGTGACGTGCCGGCCGGGCAGGGTGAGTTCGAAGGAGTACGCGGCGGCGGTGCCCACGGGCCGGCCGTCCTCGGACAGGGCGAGCAGGCTGCGGTCCATTTCGAGCGCCGACCACCAGCGCCCGCCCTCCGCGACAGGGGCCTCGGGAAAGTGCCCGAAGGCCGTGTGGACCGTGTCGACGAAGACCTCCAGGTCCTCGTCGGCCGTGGATCGGATCTCCATCGCTGTCGCTTCCTTCCCGGAGCACCCGCACAGTGGATCATGGTGTTCGTTCATGGGTGTGGCGTCGCGTCCCGCTCGTGCGGACGGCCGATGGTCACCGCGCCGCGGAAGTCCTGCGGCGAGAGGACCGACATCGTGTCGAGCGACGCGTCGGACACCGGCAGGAGATGGGCGTCGACCCAGGTGTCACCCGTCGTCGCGTTGCTCCACGGATCGTCGATCACGATGGCGCCGGGCACGACACTGTGACAGAGCACCCAGTGCGGCACGTCGAACCCCTGCATCCCGGCGAGCGAGAGCAGGAGCAGTACGTGCTCGCCCCGGCCGATCGATGCGCGGACCGCGCTCAGGGAGAGACGGCTGGGGTCCACGGGGACACCGGCGCGCTCCGCGTCCTTCCTGGAGGCGCGCTGGAGCAGGGCACGCCACTCCCGATCGTTCTCCGACAGGTGGTCGAGCAGCACCGGCCGGTCGGCGTCCAGGTGGACCCTGACCGGTGACGAGGGCCGGGCCCGGTGCACGGCGACGCCCAGCCCGACGGGTTCGCACGCGGGGAAGTTGGTGGCGTCGCGCCAGAGCGTCAGCTCCGCCTGCCGGTCGAGTTCTTCCCACTCCAGCGCGCCCGCGTGCGCCCGGGCGACCAGCGCGGTGACGGCTCCGCAGGTGAAGTGCGTGGTCTGTCCGTAGTACACAGGCGTGGTCGTGACGCCTCCGCGCAGCCAGCGGACGTATCCGGCAGCCGGTCCCGCCGCACCCTCGGACGGCGTCAGCGGAGTCCTCAACCCGGTGAATCCGGTGGCGGCGACGTCCTCGGCACGCGCCGTCCACCCCTCCCACTTGACCTGTGCGAGCCCTCGGCGGGCCGCGAGGGCGACAACCGCGTCCACGGCGGCCCGCACGTCGCCGACGGCGTCGACGATTTTCAGATAGGCCGTCTTCGGGCGTGCTGTCACGAGCGCCGCGGCGGCCCATCCCTCGCGGTCGTCTCCGGGAACGGCCACGAGACGAGGCGCGTGGGCGGAGCGGTCGACGGCACGCCAGCGCTCCGACACCTCATCACCGGCGAGGGGCACCAGCCCGGGCGGCGGCGCGTCCGGCTCGTAAGGGACGACGAGGCTCTCCACGGGGCGCACGGGCCCGGTGGGCCGCTCGGACGGTTCATGGCGGGGCGGCATTCCGGTACTCCTGGCGGGAGGGCGAGGGACAGAGGGGGGAAGGAGGGGGCTGAAGCGGTGGGCGCGGACCCCGCCCCCGCCGTGGGGTCACGCGCGGGACTTCCGGAGCACCCACACGAAGTACGGTCCGCCGACGAGCGCGATCATGAGGCCCGCCGGCACTTGGGCGGGGGCGACGACGGTACGGCCGAGGGCGTCGGCCACACACACCAGCACGCCACCGAGGACCATCGCGACCGGGATGGAACGGCCGTGCCGGGCGCCCACCAGGGATCGGGCGAGGTGCGGGGCGACGAGCCCCACGAAGCCGACGACTCCGACGGCGACCACGCTGAGCGCCGCGAGCACCGCGGCGATCGCCAGCGCGGTGAAGCGGGTGCGCTCCACCCTGACTCCGACGATGCGCGGGGTGTCCTCGTCGACGGCGAGCAGATCGAGCCGGCCGCGCAGGGCCAGCAGTACGGGCAGGGCGAGCGCCAGGCCCACCGCGACCGGGACGACGTCGGGGAAGGTCCGGCCGTAGGTGGTACCGGAGAGCCAGGTGAAGATACGGGGGGTGTTGTACGGGTCCGCGCGCAGCAGCAGGAAGGTGGTGACCGCGCTGAGGCCGTACCCCATGCCGATGCCGATCAGTACGAACCGGTCGGGCAGGAAGCCACCGCGCCAGGCGAGCAGGGCGATCACCGCGAACGTGATCAGCCCGGCCGCGACCGCCACCACGACGAGGACCGTCCGTCCACCGGACAGCCCCGAGGTCGCGACACTCGCCGCGCCGAGGCCGGCGCCCGCCGTGATGCCGAGCAGTCCGGGCTCCGCCAGAGGATTGCGTACCGAACTCTGCACGACGCAGCCGGCCAGTCCGAGGGCCGCACCGGCCAGGATCGCGGCGGTCACGCGCGGGACCCGGTCGTCGAGCGCCTGGCCCACCAGGTCCGGAGCCGTGCCCTGGAGCCACAGGAGGATGTCCCCGGTCCGCAGCCACAGGCTTCCGGCGAGGACGGCCACGAGGGCCGCTCCGGCGAGCAGCGTCACCGCGCCGGACGTGACGAGGAGGAACGCACGGCGCGAGCGTGCGGCGACCCTCGCGGGCGGGGGCTGCCGGATCTGCCCGGTGTCGCGCAGCCGCAGGGCGAGGACCACGATCACGGCGGAGCCGAGCAGCGCGGTCGGTACGCCGGTGGGGATGGAGGCGGCCCCGTCCGCCCCCTGGATCGCCCGCAGGACCGCGTCCGCGAGCAGAATGAGCAGCGCGCCGAGCAGCCCGGCCGCGGGGATCAGGAACAGGTGCCGGCGCAGCGCGTGGACGCGTCCCGCGATCAGCCGGGCGAGGACGGGGGCGCCGAGACCGACGAAGCCGATCGGACCCGCCAGGGTCACCGCCGTGCTGGTCAGCAGTACCGCGCAGATCACGGCGGTCACACGGGTGGTTCGGATCGGCACGCCGAGGGTGGACGCGGCGTCGTCGCCCAGGTGCATCACGTCCAGCCGTCGGGACAGTGCCAGAGCCAGGCACAGCGTCACGGCGACGAGAGGGGCGGCGCGTACCGACGCGTCGATGTTCAGCTGCGCCAGCGAGCCGCTCCCCCAGGCGAAGAGACCGGTCGTGTTCTGGTCGAACAGGATGAGGAACATCCCGGTCGCCGCGTCCAGGGCCATGGCCGTCGCCGATCCGGCGAGGACGAGACGGGTGCCCGCGGTGCCCGCGGCGCGGCCCGAGAGGAGCAGCACGAGTGCCGCCGCGACGAGGCCTCCCGCGAAGGCGACGGCGCCCGACGCCCACAGCGGGACGGTGAGGCCGAGGGCGGCGACGAGCGCGAGGGTGAAGTAGGCCCCGGACGTGACCGCGAGGGTGTCGGGTGAGGCGAGCGGGTTGTGGGTGACGGACTGGAGCAGCGCGCCCGCGCAGCCGAGGGCGAAGCCGACGGCGATGCCCGCGAACAGCCGCGGCAGGCGCGAGCCGGTGAGGATCTCGCCGACGGGCGCCTCCTGGGCGCCGCCCGTCCCGGCGAGGTGGCGTACCAGGTCGCCCACGCCGACGCCCGACGTCCCCTGTGTCAGATGCCACAGGCCGGTGAGCACGGTCGCGACGAGGAGGAGTGCCAGGACGGCTGCCCCGGCGGGGCCGCCGCCGAGCCGGGCGGGGGGCAGTGGCCCCGGCTCGGGGGCCACCGCGCGTACCGTGCTCACTTCTTGTCGAGTACGTTGACGTAGGCGTCGATCGCCTGCGCGCAGGAGCGCGGGCCGCCGGCGCCCCAGACCCGCGCCGGGAACGCGTGGGCGCGGCCCTCCTTCACGGCGGGGAGCTTCTTCCAGATCGGGTTCTTGCTCAGCGCGGCGACGTAACCGCCGGCGCCGTCGTCGTTCGCGTGGAAGAGGTTGGCGTTGCCCACGGAGGTGAGCCCTTCGACGTCGGTCTGGGCCAGGCCGTAGGCGGCGTCCACACCCCCGTCACCGTGCTTCTTGTTGACGTCGTTGGTCCACGCCGGGGTCATGCCGAGTTCCTTGCCGATCTCGGTGAACAGGGCGCCGTCCGCGTAGGGGCGTACGGTCAGGTTGCCTCCCTCGAGCCAGCCGTCGAAGAACAGGAAGTCCTTGGTCGGCAGGTTCGCGTCGGCGACCCGCTGCTTCGCCGTCGCGAGGTGCTGGTCGAACTCCTTGAGCACCTGGTCCGCCCGGTCCGTGCGCCCGGTCGCCTCGCCGATCATGCTGAACACCTTCCGCATGTTCCCGATCGGGTCCTTCGGGTCCGCTCCCCGGGTGGCCATCACGGGAACACCCCTCTTCTCCAGCTTCTTGATCATCTCGTCCTGGGCGCCGAAGGCCTCGACGACGATGAGATCGGGCTTGGCCGCGTAGAGGGTGTCGAGATCGGGCTCCTCCCGGGTGCCGATGTCCGTCACACCGGCAGGCAGCTTCTCCGCGCTGGTCCAGGTGCGGTATCCCTTGGCGTCGGAGACGGCGGTGGGGGTGACGCAGAGGGTCAGCGCGTCTTCGACCTGCTGCCATTCGAGGACCGCGATCCGCTGGGCGGGCTTGTCGAGCTGTATCTGGCGGCCGACGCCGTCCTTGAAGGAGACCGGCTTCGTCGAGGTGGTCGTGGTGTCCTGGGCGCAGTCCTTCGACGCGGGGGGCGCCTCGGTGCCGCTGCGGGCCGTCGCCTTGTCGACGTCGGTCGTTCCGCAGGCGGTTACGGCAACCAGCGCGAGGCCGGTCGAGGCTGACAGCGCCAGGCGGCGGGCACGGTTCATGGGGATTCCTCTTTCGCGGGTGAGGGGAGTGATGAGGGTGGGGAGGAGGGTGGGGAGGGCGGCGCGCAGAAGGCGCGTCGGTGCCTCCGGGGGCAGCGCGGTGATTCCGGGGCGGCTCGTCACGGGTGAAACGGCCGATGCGGCGCTCCGGGAGGCGCGCCACCGCGTTCAGGAGAGGTGACGTCCGAGCGGATCGATGCGGAGCCGCCCCGTTCGGGGGTCGGCGTCCACCGCGACGCGGATGTCGTAGACCTCTCCGATGTTCTCGGCGGTGAGGACATCGGCCGGTGCGCCGGCCGCGTACACCCGGCCCGAGCGCATGAGGACGACGGTGTCCGCGATCCGGGAGGCCTGATCGAGGTCGTGCAGCACGATCCCCACCGCGATGCCGTGTTCCTCGACGAGGTCCCGAACCAGGTCGAGTGTCTCGAACTGGTAGCGCAGGTCGAGGTGGTTGGTCGGCTCGTCGAGCAGGACGACCCCGGTGTCCTGGGCCAGGCAGGCCGCGAGCCAGACACGTTGCATCTCCCCGCCGGAGAGTTCTCCGACCTGCCGTGCGGCCATGTCCCGCACTCCGGTGACCCCCATGGCGCGGTCGACAGCGCTCCGGTCCTCGGCGCTCGGTCCGGCGAAGCCGCGCCGGTGGGGATGGCGCCCGAACGCGACGACCTCCGCGACCGTCAGGCCCTGGGGAACGGGCCTCGCCTGGGAGAACAGAGTGACCTCGCGTGCGAACTCCTGAGAGCTGAGCAGGGCCGCGTCACGCTCGGACTCCCCCTCGGCGCCGCCGAGCGTCACCCGGCCGCCGTCCACCCGGTGCAGTCGGGACAGCGCGCGCAGCAGCGTGGACTTCCCACTGCCGTTCGGCCCCACCAGGGCGGTCGCCCGGCCGGGTTCCAGGGCGACCGAGACACCGTGCACGACAGGCTTGCCGTCGTAGCGCAGCACCAGGTCGTGCCCGTTGAGCGTGACCACCGGAGCCGCGGCGGGGTGGGCCGCGGGCTTCCCGGCGGACCGGAAGAGACTTGTGAACACGAGGATGTCCGGACGGTCGGAGGGCGGGGACTGCGGCAACCTCTGTCCGATGTCACCGGGCAGGCCGCGCGCTCGCCCGGGCACGGCAGCACCGCACACGGAGAACAGCAACTAAGGGTTACCTAACCCGGTGAAGCTTATATTCCGCTTGCCGTGGCGACAATCCGGAGTTCTGGTCACACGATACGGAATTCCGGACACCCCGATGAACCGGCCACCGCACCGGAGAACGCGCCCGGCGTGGTCCCCATGACCCGCCGGAAGGCGACGATGAAGGAGCTGGGCTGCGCGTAGCCGAGCACCTCGGAAACCGTCGCCACGTCGAAGCCCTCGGCGAGAAGCATCAGGGCCCGGTGCACCCGCAGCATCTGGCGCCACTGGGCGAACGGAAGCCCCGTCGCCTGGCGGAAGGCACGGGTGATCGTACGGTCGCTGGTCCCCAGCAGCCGCGCCCACTCCTCCAGCGAGCGGCCGTCCGAGGGATCGTCCAGCAGGGCCTCGGCGATGGCGTCGATCCGCGGATCGCCGGGCAACCGCAACGCGAACTGGCGCTCCGATGGCCGGATCACATCGAAGACCACGGACTCCGCCCGCGCCCTCGCCCCCACGCCGAGGTCCGCAGCGGACAGATGGGTCAGCAGCGACTCCAGCAACGTCGTCATCGTGATCGTCATGGGCTGCGTGAACGCGAACGGTGTGTGAGCGGGAGCGAAGAAGGCGCTGAAGAACTCCGCGCCCGCCGTCGACCGGCCCTCGTGGACCATTCCGGCGGGCATCCACAACCCGTACCCCTCGACCACGGTGTGGACACGGTCACCCACGCGGGACGTCAGCGTTCCCCCTCGCACCCAGACCAGCTCATGCAAGGGATGCGCGTGGGCCGACCACTCCGTGGGAGCGGGAATGATCCGGGACGCGGCGAGGATGGCGGACGCCGAGTCGGGGAGCGGCTCGACTCCCCGGACCACGGTGCCCGCCTCGCGCCGCCACATCCCGGGGGGTGCTTGAACCATGACGAGAAGTGTATCGGCGTGCCGGTCCGGACCTATTTCGCATCTTTTGCCCATGTTGAGGGGCAGTCCGACGGCTCGGTGCGGCGAACGAGCGAGTGGTGCGGGTGGTGGGGGTGGCGGGCAGGGCTCTGCAGACCTTCCCGGTGTCACCGGACGGCTCCCGGGTCCGCGTCGCCGGGAGCCGTCCGGTGACACCGCGAGACCTCGGCCTCGACACCGGCCGGGATGGCCGCGATCACCTCACCGGTGACGGTGTCGACCGCGAGCGAGTACCTGATGGGTGTTGACGTGGACACATACGCCCGTCGGATGCCCGGCACTGCCGACACCGCACCCGCGGCGGCGGCCGGCTCGCCCCCGCCCGTCTGCCCCCAGTGGCCGCGTCCGGCCACCTCAGAGATCCTCACCCCGCGCCGGAACCTCATGACGCGCAGCGCGGTACGGACTCCGGTACGGACTCCGGTACGGGCCGAACCTGCACCGGCCCCCGCGCGGGGGCTGATGGAGCGCTTCCGGGTTGCGGACGGCCGGAGAAGGAGGAGCGGGCAGGGAGACCGATGGCTGCACCATGTGTCCGCCCGGATGGCAGGCTGCCCCTAGCCAGTCCATCAACTGGTCTCTTCTGTACGGAGGTTCAGTCATGCTCAGGTCGCGTCGATCGGTCATCGCGGTGTTCGTCGCGGTTCTCATGGCGGGTTGTGGCAGTGGCCCGGACGGCATGTCCCCGGGCGATGAGGAACCGCCTCCGGTGTCGAGGAGCGCCGGACAGAAAGACCCGGATCAGGCCACCCGGAGTGACCCCCCGAGGCGGAGCGTCGAGCTGGCCGACGGCGATGGGTACCGGTACCGGACGCCGTTACCGGTGCTGGGGCTGCGCCCGCAGTTCCTGGATCAGTCCGCGCCTCCCGGACAGACGTTCCTCTACGTCGACCTGACACTGGAGAATCTTCAGTCAGACCGCACCGCGAGGCCCAGTACGCTGACCGACGGCTTGATCTTCACCGGCCGGCCGGGCCACGGCGCCGGTGACACGCTCTGCGCCGACGCCAAGCAGGGGTGCGGCGCGGGGACCCGGTGCGAGCACCGCGACAGGACCGATTCCGACGGACGCCCGGAGGAACTGGACGACGCATGGGCACCCATGCCCGCCGCGGCGACCTACAGCCTCCGCTGCTTCCGGCCGGAGCCGGTATCCGAGCCCGTCGACCTGAAGCGGATCGATCTTTTTCTGCAGACCCTGAAGACCGAGAACGGTATCGGGTTCGGCGTGCCCGAATACACCAAGGTTCCGCTCTGAAGCCCGCCCGGCGGTGAGCGGCGCGGTCTCGGCCGGTGCCGCGGCGGCCGGGGTCGCTGCTGCGGCGCCGGCGGGTGCGGCGAGGGCGGCAGGGTGGGCGGCCGTGCAGGCTGCGATGACCGGGAGGGCGAAGCACTTGTCTGACACCTCAACACAGCCCATATTCGAACAGGTGCACCATTCGACTTTCGAATATGGCTGAGCCCGATTTCCCTCCGGACCTCCGCGACACGCGGACCCGCCTCCGCCGGGTGCGGGCCGAGGGGCGAGTACAGCGCGCTGTGCCGCCGGGAGCTGCCCTGGCCGGTGGAGCCCGATGCCCGGATGGGAGGGCGACAAGCAGCTCCACTCCGAACTCCGAGCGGATCGGCAGGATGCGCCGCCGGAGGACCGGGGTGGCGCGGCTGCACGGGGTGCTGCTGGAACTGGCCGAGCAGGTGACGACGCACCCGGGCCGGCAGGAGCTGCGCGGGCCGGATCTCGTTGAGGCCAGGATGGCGCTGCAGCGCACCGCCACCGCCACCGGCGTCGGCGTCGGCGTCGGGCCTGCGGCGCCTGAGAGCTGAGTACCGTGCTCGGGCGCCGGACGCCGACCGGCGGGAGATGCTCTGGTTTCTGCGCCGAGTCCGGACGCAGGACGACCTGAAGCGGACCGAGTGCTGGATCGGGGACGCGGACCAGCGTCAGGTTCGCCACTCCCCACGGCCGGCCCGTGGCCGGCCCCGGCCGGGCGGCCGGACTCGCCGACTCCCGCACCCGGCTGGGCCGTGGAGAAGAGCACCGCCGGGCCGATCCGTCCGCACACCGGCGGGTGCTGGGTACCCGCTCCCGGCAGCCGGGCCCTGATCTGCGACGAAGCCCGCCGGGCTCTCGCCGAAGGTCTGCCCGCATGCTCCGAGCCGGGCCGGATGTCGCCCCGGGCTCTGTCGACTGTCGACGTCGCGGCACGGCCCGGGCCGCTTGAGGAGCCGCGGGCCCGCGAGGGGTTGTGCCGCGTACGCCGTCGGACTAGCCCCGCGCGAGGCGAGGACGACCATCCGTCCGCAGCGGAGCCGATGAACCCTCGCGGGCTACTGCGGACTTCACGTCGAAGAGCTGCACGGCCATGCACGGCGGACTAGCCCCGCGCGGGCGGGGCGGACATCAAAAAGGAATGGGGCGAGATGATCACGCTCGGACTACCCCCGCGCGGGCGGGGCGGACCGGGCCGGTGCCCCAGGTGACAGCGCGGACCACGGACTACCCCCGCGCGGGCGGGGCGGACGGGGCGCCGCCACAAAAAGCTCTGACCTGCGACGGACTACCCCCGCGCGGGCGGGGCGGACTTGTCGACCGCCGCCCCGATCTCTGAAAGGCGCGGACTACCCCCGCGCGGGCGGGGCGGACACTTCCTGACCTGCGGTTCTTTCACGTGATCATGCTGTTTTGCTTTACCTGCTTCACGGCGGTTCCTCCCCGGGTGCTGCTGCGTCAGCTCCGTTGGCATCGGGCTCGGGGTCACCGTATCCGCAGAAGTCGTCCTCATGTTGCCGGTTCCTCTGCGCCGCCTCCCGGGCCACGTTCAGGATTGGCGCATAAGATCCGCGCCACTCAGCTCCACCTCGGCGCTCACGCGATCACCTTCCCTGCGGTGCCGCCGTCCAGCGGGTGGGTGGGGAGTGCGGACAGCCGGTCCAGCCGCGCCGCGAGCAGGTACTACGCGGTGCGGTCGCTCGCCCTGTCGGCGGCCTTCGCCGCCGCCGAGATGGCACCCGCGCCGGTCGGGTTGTGCCGGCACCGGCACTGATTCTGCTCGGTCCGGTAGCCCGTCGGGCTTCCGTCTCAGCCTTCTCGGTCTGGCTGAGCCGTTCCAGTGTGCTGCTGTGGTGCTCCGGACCAGTGCTACCCCACCGCCTGGAGCGCGGCGAAGGCGAGCGTGGCCGCCGCGACCGGTTCCCTGTTCAGCTCGCCCGGCTCCGCCCAGCCCAGAAACTCGCGGCGGGTGCGGGCGATGTCGGCCGCCGGCGACGCCGCGACATCCACCGCGTCGGTCAGGTCGGCCACCCGGGTGGCCGCGACGAGCCCAGCCTCCACGGTGAGGGCCTCGGCGCGGCACCGGTAGCCGCACGCCTCGCACAACCCCCGGCCCGCCGCTGCCCGCAACCCCGCGCCCGCCCGGGCCTACCGGACCGCGTCGGCAGCCGCTGCGGCCGCGCCTTCGGCTTCCGCTCGCTCCTGGTAGGCCGCACGGGCGACATCGCGCAGCCGCTCCTCAAGGGCGCGCCGGCGCTCATCGTCGGCCAGGCCGAGCAGCTCCCGATCGATCTCCGCGCCGATGAGGGCGGCAGGGGACGCCCCCGTGCAGCGGCTGGTTCCCAGTGGGTCATTACCAGAGGCATGCAGCGTGTCTCGGGGTAGTGGCCGTTGGCGTTGGCCCGGCCTGGGCAGCACCGGCGACGCGATCAGCAGGTCCCTCGGACAGATGGGAGGGACAGCCAGACGCTCGAGTACGGACCGTACCTCCGACGGGCCGACCCTGCCCCATCGGCGCAGCTTCTTCCAGTTGCGTGAGGGCCGGACCGGGATCAGATATTCGGTGTTCCGCGCGCCCCGTGAGGACACAAGATGGTGCGCATGACTCTGGCCACGCCCGTACTGCACACCGCTCGCCTGCGACTTCGGCCCTTCACCGACGCTGACGCGGGCCTTCTCTTCGCGCTGCACAGCAGCACCTGCGTGATGCGCTACTGGGACTCCCCGCCGTGGACCGAACATGCCCGCGCGGAGCGTTTCATCGCGATGTGCCGGAAGGTGGCGGACGAAGGCACCGGGGCGCGGATGGCCATCGACCGTGCTTCTGACGGGGCCTTCGTCGGCTGGTGCGGTCTGACCGAATGGGACGAGGACCACCGCAGCGCGTCGTTGGGCTACGTCCTCGACGATGCGATGTGGGGCCACGGCTACGCGACGGAAGCCGCGCACGCCGTGCTGGAGTGGGCATTCGACACACTGGATCTGAACCGAGTTCAGGCCGAGGCCGATACGCGCAACGTGGCATCTGCCCGAGTCCTGGAGAAGATCGGTTTCGTGCGTGAAGGGACGTTGCGGGAGGACTGTGTGGTGAACGGCGAGGTCTCCGACTCGTGGGTGTTCGGTTTGCTCAGGCGAGAGTGGCGGCCGACGGCCGTGACGATTCCAGCCCGTGAAGCGCGGCGTTAACTCCGTTTCTGGTCGTGGCCTCGTCCGGGTTGGGTGGGGAAGCCTTGGCGTGTGAGGCGTCCGAGGCGGCTGCGGGTGATGTTGACGGTCGCCTCGTCGGTGGGCATGCCGAGGAGTTCGTGCACGAAGGACCCCGCCGCCCGGCCGAAGGGGGCGTCCCCGGCGGTGCCGGCCCCTCTCGACCGCACCACGCTCACCGGCCGCATCGAGGACGGCGACCGCTGGGACGGCAGCCCCGTCGCTCGACTCCGAATCAACGCCCCGACCACCAACCAGAGGGACAAGGCACATGACCGGTCAGATGTTCCGCTCCATCGACGAACAGGGCCACCAGCACTTCTTCCGTTGCACCGAGGTCACCACCGACGACAGCGGCCAGAGCATTATCAAGGGATACCTCCGCTCCGGCGTCGACGGGAAGGAGAGCCCCTGCATCCTCGGCAGTGACGCGTGGGACCGTGACGCCTGGACTCCGTTCACCCCCGACCCGACGCTGACATGGACCGTGGAGCAGCTCAGCGGCGGCACCTGGACCGCAGTCGACGGCGACACCACTCCCCGGACCAAGGCCGGCGCCCTCGATGTCGCCCGCGTCGCCCTGGCCGCCCACCTCATGGACATAGGGGAGCAGCCCGGCCCCGGCACGTACCGCGCCGTCGTCCAGGACGGCGGGCCGCCGACCGTCGTCACCGAGGCAGACCTCACGGCCTGTCTCCGCGAGCGCGGGCACCACGGCCCCGTGACCACCCGGACCATCTGGAGCCTGGAACGCGAGGCGTTCATGGCCCTCCCCCAGCAGACACGGCAACGCCTCCACCAGCGCTAGCAGCAGCACTGGGAAGGGCCCGTCACCACAGGCACGGTGACGGGCCCTCCGCATGTCTCGACCTGCCCGGGGCCGGACTTTCCGAAGTCATGCTGTGAGGTCTCACCACAACGCCCGGGCCGGGAACATCCGGTTCCATCCGTACTCAAGCGCGGGGCTGGTCCTGGCTGTCGAAGTCGAACCCGGCGCCGGACCCCAGCCGTCGACGAGCGTCCGCCGCGCCGCCCGACCGAGGGCTGGTGATCGGTGACACCCGCTGGTACTGCGCCCTCGTACCACCCCGCGCGGGCGGGGACGACTCCTCATCAGGGACACAGTCCGCCTCAGCTACCGGACCACCCCCGCGCGGGCGGGGACGACCCTGTCCACCCCAACGAGTGAGGCCCCGTCTCCCGGACCACCCCCGCGCGGGCGGGGACGACAGCCGGGTGGAGAACGGGCAGGGCCTCCTGAAGGGACCACCCCCGCGCGGGCGGGGACGACGCCGGGGCGGACGTGGAGCGGTTCAGCCGGTGGGGACCACCCCCGCGCGGGCGGGGACGACACGGCAACGCCGTCGAATGCTCTGCCTACACGAGGACCACCCCCGCGCGGGCGGGGACGACACTTCCTGAGCTGGGGCGTTGTCACGTGATCATGCTGTTTTCCTTTACCTGCCTCAGGACCGCTCCGCAGGCGCCGCTGTTGTGCCGACTCCGGTGTCATCGGGCTCGGTACACCGTATCCGCCTGCGTGGCCCTTGTGCCGCCGGTTGCGTGGACCGCTCTTTCGCATTCGGCACCAGGGTCGCACTGGAGGTCTTGCCGATTCCTGCCGCGCCGGCGGGCCTCGGACCGTTGGTGCGGCGTGGGTCGGGTGGGCTCGGCGTCCAAGTGCTGCTCGACCACGGTCTCGTCGCGCGGGCGGGGCGGACCGCCCGGTCGGCTGGGCATAGCGGTGTACATCGACGCGGAGTCGGGCCGTCACGCCCTCGGTACAGCGCGGCCACGATGACGTCAACGGTCCCAGAACGGGGCGTGGGTACGAGCGGGTGTGGGCGGCGGCGGCCCGGTTGTGCTCCAGGTTCGGACCTGGGCGTGATACCCGGGGCAGCGGGCACCGCATTCCGTGCCGGGCGGTCAGGGGAGCGGCGCGGCCGTCGGCGTCTCAGTGCCAGGCGCGGTCCACGCCAGTGGGGTTGTCGCCCCGGACCGGGCCGATGAAGTCCTCCATGATGCCGCGCAGTCGCTCCACGCGGGCACGGTCGAGCATGAACTCGCGGAATCCGCGCGGGTCGGTGTTGCGGTACTGGTTGATCGGCTTCCAGCCGGGAATCTGCACGTCCCTGCGGGCCGGCCACTGGGCCGATGCCTGCTGGGCCTGCCGCGAGAGCCGGTAGCTCATGTACAGCCTCGCCGCGGCGGGGTGCGGGGCGTCCTCAAGGATCGCTCCGGTCTGGTACCACGCCTGGAAGAAGTCCTCCTTGGGCAGGATGAATCTCATCGAGTCGCCCGCGGGCGGGTTGAGGTAGTAGAAGGAGGTGAACGTCGCCGCCCGTTCACCCGACCCGATGACCGCCAGTGGCGTCGCGGTGCCGCGCACCCACAGCGGGTTCTGCGCCACCAGCTTCTCCAGCCAGCCGTAGCCGTGCTTGGCGATGATCCGCTCGAACTGGAACAGGACGGCGTCGTCGTCGTGCGGATAGGTCAGTACGATGCGGTCCTTCAGGTCCGGGCGCAGATAGTCGGTCGCCTCACGCGGGGCCTGCTCCTCGGGGATGACTTCCGTGTCGACGACGTTGGAGAACGCGAAGACGAACAGGGCGTAGTAGGTGCCGTCGGGGTCCACGAAGTCCGGGTCGACCTGATCGAGGCCGTCGGGACGGTACGGCTGGAGCAGGCCGTGCCGCTTCCAGTACGGGAAGTCGTTGACGGTCTGCACGTGCACCACGTCCACGCGGTTGTCCCCGCGGATGTGCTGTGCGTCGATCCGCGCGTTGTGGAACTTGCTCAGGTCGACGGTGACCTCGATGTCGATGTCGGGGAACATCTCGCTGAAGCCGGCCGTGTACATCCGGGCTTGCTCAGGAGCGTCCCCTCCGGCGTACACGACCAGCCCGCCTCCCTCGGCCCTGGCCCGCTCGTACAGCTCCCGCAAGTGTGGGTCGGTGGTCATCGCCTTCTCCTTCTGTCGTCGTGCTCCGTGCGCGTGCCCGCCGTGCGGGCGGGCCGGACCCGTCCGGGTGGGCGCGGCCCGTCTCGCCACGGCTTTCCCGACGCCGTCCAGGCCGTCCAGGCCGTCCAGGCCGACCAGTCCGTCCAGGCCGACCAGTCCGTCCAGCCCGTCCAGCCCGTCCGCGGCATCCGGGCTGTACTGGGCGTTGGCGTCAGCGTCGGCGGAGATGTCGCTCCAGGTCGGTGCCCCCGGTCGGGCCGTCCGTCGGCGAGCATCCGCCGGCGCTGCTCACCACACGCGGCACGAGGCGGTTCCCGTGCTCGGCCAGTCCGCTGTCCCCGACCCGGAGCAGGTCCGTGCGGAGCTACCGGGCTGCCGTCCGCGATGGCCCGGGCGTGCTCGTGGCGGAAGTACGCCGCCGCCGGCGAGGAGGCGAGTTCGCGCAGCGCCTCCGGCCCGTCGGCGGCCGGCGCGCTGTGCTGCGTGTACGCGGGGACGATCCACCGGTCGACCGCAGAGGGTTCCTTGTCCCCGAGCAGCTCACCGACGGTCCGGAGGACCGACTCCGTGCTGTTGTTCACGCTCCGCTTCCGTTCTTCCGGGGGCGGCGACCCCGCGCTCCGCAGGTCCACCATCACCCACACCGGCACGATCCGCGCGGGACACCCCGGGCGCGAAGGAGAAGGCAGCCGCACGCCCTGAAGGATCGCCCGAACGCAGGACACAGGGCGGTTGTGGGACGGTTTCGGAAGGCCGGGCTCCGTCCGGTCTCGGCCTCGAACTCAGCCGACCGCTCGGGCTCGTCCGCGAGCGCGGTGCGGACGCCGTCGGTCGTGGCCGGGATCTCCACGGGTACGCCGCCGACACTCGTCGTCCGGGTCACGGGTGGCTGGTCGCGGGTATGGCCGTGCCCTTCTGATCGCGGTCGTCTGCCCGGGCGGGCTGTTGCCCTGGCCGGCACGGCACACCCGGCCGCGGCCGGAACGGCAGGCTTCCGGGCGCGGATGGTCATGGTCCAGCCGGTCAGGGACACGGCAATCGCCGGCCTGGTGACGCGGGCGGCTGTGGCGGAACAGCCGCTCCCCCATGGTCACGGACGCCCTGGGCCGGATCTACGGACGCTCGGTGACGCCGGACTCCCGAAGTGCCGGACGCCATGCCGGGCGAACGCGTTCGTCGCGGCCGACGGCAGCGGTCCGTCCCCGAGGGCGCAGTCCGGCTGTCCACCCGGTGGTCCTGGTCGCGGTCGTGGTGTTCCTCGGCCTGACGACCGTGGTGGCGGAGAGCGGGGCAGCGAGCGGACGGGCAGGTGACG
This sequence comes from Streptomyces sp. NPDC001985, assembly GCF_040296845.1. Lineage (NCBI taxonomy): Bacteria > Bacillati > Actinomycetota > Actinomycetes > Kitasatosporales > Streptomycetaceae > Streptomyces > Streptomyces sp. NPDC001985. The sequence continues at coordinate 24,574 of NZ_JBEOYB010000046.1, read as the reverse complement.
TGGCCGTTCCGGCGTCTCTGGCGATGATGGCGGCCGGGTGTGAGTGGGATCGCCGGAACCCGCCCCCTGGCCGAAAGCGATGGTGAGGATGGCCCAGAGGCGCAGGGCGCGGGCCGTCCCGATCCGGCCTGGGTGATCGACGATGGCCCGGCCGGTTTCGACCAGTGCTCCGGGGGCTGGGAGTTCCCGCGAGGTGTCGCTCCGCCGGTTCGCCGGCTGGGCGCTGAACGGCGCTGACCGGGCAGCTCGTGCCGGGGGAAGTCGCGGCCTCGGCGTGACACGGGCCCCGGTTCCCGGTGCCGCCCGCAACCGGGTGGCTGCCCGCCCGGTCAGGTGCCGCAGGCGCAGCCCGCGACAGCCGGGGCGGACCTGTCGTCCCCGTCTGCCGCGCCCCGCGCGGTGCGGCGGGCGCCGGTCGCGGGGTCCTGGACGGGGGCCTGGCCCATCCGGTCGGCGTCGGCCTTGACGACGTAGATCTCCCAGGGCTCGTGGCCGGGGCCGTGGACCCAGACCTTGTCCTGGAGCGCGTAGCAGCAGGAGGTGTCGTTCTCCTCGAAGGTGGCGAGACCGGCCTCCTTGAGGCGGGTGGCGGCGGCGGTGACGGTTTCGGTGGAGTCGACTTCGACGCCGAGGTGGTCGAGGCGGGTGTCCCCGCCTTCGCCGCCTGCCTCGCCTTCGATGAGGACGAGCTTGAGCGGAGGCTCGGTGAGGGCGAAGTTGGCGTAGCCGGGACGGCGCTTGGCGGGCTCGACACCGAACAGGCGGGTGTAGAAGGTGACCGATGCTTCGAGATCGGGGACGTTGAGGGCGAGCTGGACGCGGGACATGGCAGTCTCCTCGGACCGTCTGTATCGATGTCTGTCAATGTCTTGCGCTGTCGAGCTTGCCTCCTGGATCGAAGTTCGTCAACATAGAAGTATGTCGAATCAAGAGCTTCCGGTGATCGGGCAGGCCACCACGGTGGAGGGCTGCTGCCCCGGGCTGCTGTCAGCCCCGCTGGACGAGGACCAGGCAGCGCTGCTGGCGAAGGTGTTCAAGGCGCTGGGCGATCCGGTGCGGCTGCGCCTGCTGTCGATGATCGCCTCCCGCGAGGGCGGGGAGGTCTGTGTCTGCGACCTCACCCCGGCGTTCGACCTGTCCCAGCCGACGATCTCCCACCACCTCAGGCTCCTGCGCGAGGCCGGGCTGATCGCCTCCGAACGGCGCGGGACATGGGTGTACTACCGGCTGCTGCCCGAGATGACCGACCGGCTCGCCGGCGTACTCACCCGGCCCGCGGGCGAGCCCCTGTCCGAGCCCGCCGGGCTCTCCGCGTGACCACCCCGGCCGTGACAGCGGGCCCGGTGGCGTCCCGGCTCTCGTTCCTCGACCGCTACCTCGCCCTGTGGATTCTCGCCGCGATGGCCGCCGGCCTGGGCTTCGGACGCCTCGTCCCGGGGCTCGGCGACACGCTCGCCAAGGTCACGGTGACCGGGGTTTCGCTGCCGATCGCGCTCGGCCTGCTGATGATGATGTACCCGGTGCTGGCCAAGGTCCGCTACGACCGGCTCGACACCGTCACCCGCGACCGACCCCTCCTGGTCTGGTCCCTGGTCCTGAACTGGGTGATCGGCCCGGCGCTGATGTTCGCCCTCGCCTGGATCTTCCTGCCCGACCTGCCGGAGTACCGCACCGGGCTGATCATCGTCGGGCTCGCCCGCTGCATCGCCATGGTCATCATCTGGAACGACCTCGCCTGCGGCCACCGCGAGGCCGCCGCCGTCCTCGTCGCGGTGAACTCCGTCTTCCAGGTCGTCGCCTTCGGCCTGCTCGGCTGGTTCTACCTCGACCTGCTGCCCGGGCGGCTCGGCCTGACGACCACCGGGCTGGACATCTCCGTATGGGAGATCGCCCGCTCCGTCCTGATCTTCCTCGGCATCCCCCTCGCCGCCGGGTTCCTGACCCGCCGCATCGGCGAGAGGACCCGGGGCCGGGAGTGGTACGAGACGGCGCTGATCCCCCGGATCGGGCCGTTCGCGCTCTACGGGCTGCTGTTCACGATCGTGGTGCTCTTCGCCCTCCAGGGCGAGGCGATCACCTCGAAGCCGGTGGAGGTGGCCCGGATCGCGCTGCCGCTGCTGGTGTACTTCGCCGTGATGTGGGCCGGTTCCATGGCGCTCGGCCGGGCGGCGGGACTGGACTATCCGAGGACGACGACGCTCGCGTTCACCGCCACGGGCAACAACTTCGAACTCGCCATCGCGGTCGCCATCGCCACCTTCGGCGCCACCTCAGGGCAGGCCCTCGCGGGCGTCGTCGGACCGCTGATCGAGGTCCCGGTTCTCATCGGCCTGGTCCATGTCGCTCTGCGGGTACGCCGTTTCTTCCCCACCGCCCCCGTCCCCGCGGCCGGTCCGGCCGCCACCGTCCCGGAAGGCCCCACCCGTGTCTGACTCCGAGCCGAAGCCGTCGGTGCTGTTCGTGTGCGTCCACAACGCGGGCCGCTCACAGATGGCCGCCGCGTTCCTCACCCACCTCGCCGGCGACCGGGTCGAGGCCCGCTCCGCCGGGTCCCGGCCCGCCGACGCCGTGAACCCGTCCGCCGTGCGGACCATGGCCGAGGCCGGCATCGACATCTCCGCCGAGACGCCGAAGGTCCTCACCGCTGAGGCCGTACGGGCGTCCGATGTGGTGATCACCATGGGCTGCGGCGACGCCTGCCCAATCTTCCCCGGCAAGAGCTACCTCGACTGGAAGCTCGACGACCCGGCGGGGCAGGGCGTCGAAGCGGTCCGTGCCATCCGTGACGAGATCGAACGGCGCGTTCGGGGCCTGCTCCCCGAACTCCTGCCCGAGCGCGACTGAAGTCCGCCCGGCCCTGCCCCGCGCCCTTCAACTGGCTCTCGCGGGCGGCGTTTTGCGCGATCGTGATCAAGAGCAAGATCAAGGTGAATGCTGATGGCGACGTTCCTCACGGTGGCCGCACGATGGCCGCCTGGTGGTGGGGGGTCGCGTTGCGAGCCGTCCAGGGGTGATGGCGATGAGGGCGCGGCGGTGCGCTGGAGAGGGCTATCCCGCGCGTGCGGGGACGACCGGGCGAGAGTCGAGTCCGCCCCTTTCAAGCGCGGACTACCCCCGCGTGCGCGGGGACCACGACTTTTCCGTCTGGGAGCGGGAGTATGCGCCGGGACTACCCCCGCGTGCGCGGGGACCACACTTCCTGACCTGTCGTTCCTTCACGTGATCATGCTGTTTTGCCTGACCTGCTTCAGGACAACTCCCCCGCACCGTCGTCGTACCGGCCCCCGCAGGCTCGGGGCTCGGTAGCACCGTATCCCCCGGAGCAGTCATCGCGCCGACGGTTCCGTCCGCTGGTCGAGCAGGGCGCTGGTCCTGGTGCGTTGTGCCGGAGCGGTGCGGCTCAGGGCAGACCCTCTCCACGCGTTTCCGCCCGCAGGCGCCGGACAGCGTCTTCTCCCTGATGTTCAGCGGGCGTTCAGGCGAAGAATGATGCCCTCGGCGGGCGGCAAGGGGCACCGCGGACGGGACCACGCGAGTGGTCAGTGTTCACCGTTCCCCACCCGGCCTGGGGCGGCGGACGGAGCCCTACGTCAGCTCCGCCGCCTTCCCCGTGGCACAGTTCTTCATCGCCTCCCAGATCCCCTCCCCCAGGCTCTCGAAGAGCTTCTCCGGGTTGCTCTGGAGATAGCCCACGATGTCGTCCCACGACTGGACGCCGAAGCTCAGATCGAGATGGAATCCGACCAGATGGACGCCCTCGAGATAGGCGTCGCAGTCGCCCGTCAGGCGCAGATTCGCGCCGTTGCCGTCGACCAGCAGATCGAAGCCGCCGTGCGCCGTGATGCCGACCAGACTGCCGCCGGGGACGGGGATGCCGCCGAGGAGGGCCGCCCGGGGGAGGTTGACGCCGAAGTCCAGGCCGACATCGGCCGCGGCGTGCAGTCCGGTCGAGGCGTCGAGGGTGCAGGTGACCTCCGACGTCAGGATGGTCAGCAGATGGGCTTCGAGGGTGAACGCGAAACCGCCGGAGCCGAGTTCGGCCTCGACGGCGACGGATATCCCCAGCAGGGCGACCTTCCCGGAGAGGGAGAGGATCTTCTCGGGGAGGTGGTGTTCCTTGATGCCCCGGGTGTCGAGGAGGTAGCGGGGGCCCTTGGTGCCGTTGGCGTCCGAGAGGGTGAACCACTCCCCGATGGTCAGCGGCTCCGCGATCGCGCTGTCGGCGTGGATGCCGTCGTTGCCGACACCGATCTCGAAGCGCCAGTTGTTGCCGAAGAAGTCGACGTTCCCCTTGGCGTAGTAGCCCTGCTCCCAGTGCTCGCCCAGCGGGCTCGTCCAGCCGCCGGGGACCGTGACGGCGCAGAGCATCAGCTCGTGCAGCACGATCTTCCGCAGGAAGTCGAGCGCGTCCGGCGGGGTGAGGACGATCGCCAGGATGTCCCGGAGGGAGACGCCCTTGGACCGGTCGGCGGTGGCGAGGGAGAAGCGGAACACCGTGATGAAGGGTTCCGGTTCGAGTCCGCCGACGACATCCAGCTCCAGACCGGCCTCGCCGACGGTGATGGTCCCGCCGAGGCCCAGGGTGAGCCCGCTCGTGCCGCCGCCGATCTGCGCCCAGAACGCCTCGATGTCGAAGCCGTCGATACCGAAGGCGTTCTTCCAGGCGGGCCCGCCCGGTGGGGTGTCGGCCTCGATCAGACGGCGGGTCGCGTCGTGCACGGTCCGCCCGTCGCCACTGGTCACGGGGGTGGCCGAGAGAGCCGTACGGCCCGGTCCGTCCAGGACGAGGGCGTGCCGGCCAGGGGCGAGCTGACCGGCGGCCGTGCCGAGGGCGGAGTCGGCGGGTTTGAGGGTGAGGAAGAGCGAGAAACCCTCCTCGGACACCGTTCCTCCGGCCACGAACTGGAGCAGTGTCTCCGGTGCGGAGCCCATCGCGGGAACGGTGAAGTTCCAGGAGGTCTCCAGGGTGATTCTGAGCTGGGCCGGCTGGATCTCCACCTCCAGTCCGCCGAAGCCGGGCCGCAGTCGCTGCTCGGCGACGGACGCCCTGAACACGGAGTTCCGCACCGGTGAGGTCAGGACCGCCAGCAGGTGGACGCCGGTCGCGGCGCCGTCGAAGAGAGCCTTCAGCGGCTCCAGCGGGCCGGTGAAGCCGATCTCGGTGAAGAAGGTGAGGCCCTTGTCCAGGGTCGCCGGGAAGGTGTCCGGGGCCGAGTCCGCCGCGAGGGTGACCCCGTCGGCCGAGCAGACGGCGGCTCCGGACTTGGCGAAGGTGATGCCGCCGAGGATGCCCAGCACATCGGACCAGCCCGGGACCTGGTCGGGCGACCAGGCCCAGCCGTCCTGCCAGAAGGCGGCGGCGAACAGGGTGCCGTCACCGCCCTTCGCGGCCTTCCCGACCAGGGTCAGCGCCGTGGCCCCGGCGAACTCGACGGTGCTGCCGACCGTCAGCTCGTACCCCTTGCCCTCGTCCGCCTCACTCGCCTGGGCGGCTCCGAGGCGCAGGCGCACCGTCGAGTCGCGCAGCTCGACCTCGGGCAGACCGTCGGGCAGGGGGATGTCGACCCGGCAGGCGAGGGCTTCGAGGAGGGCGGTGAGATCGGCCTCGGGAAGGGTGCCGCCGAGTTCGAAGCCGCCGGGGAGGTGCCAGGCGGCGTCGAAGACCAGGGAGCCGTCACCGCTCTCCGGGCCGAGCGTCGCGCGTGCGGCGACCGTGCCGGTGGTCTTCGCGGCGCCCCCGTCCGGGAGGACCCCGGCCCGCTCCGCGCCCCCGGCCCCTTCCTTGGCGCGCTCCACCTCCAGGGTCGCCTGTTCGAGGCGGAGGACGGCCGCGCCGATGCCGATGTGCCACTCGGTGGTCACCGTGGCCGAGAGGCTGTACTCGCCGCGCGTGGGAACGGCCGTGCCATGGAACTTCTTCAGCGTCAGATCCGGTGCGCCGCTGAGGTCCGCGCCCGGGAGGAAGTGCCGGAGCACGTCCTGGAGCCTGGCCGGGGTCTCCTCGTCGAGGGTCAGCTCGAAGCTGCCGGGCGGGATCGCCGCGGCGGCGTGCAGGGCGACCGCGCCCGCCACGGCGAAGTCCCCGTATCCGGTGACGGTGGCGGCGCGGGCCGGGGTGAGCGGCGCGGTGACGGTCAGTTCGGCCGCGACGCCCGTCACGGCGAGGTCGTCGCCCGCGATGGGCCACGGGACATCGGGGGCGGCCACGGCCCGGACGGTGATCGCGGTCAGGGCGGCGGCCAGGCCCTGGCCCGTCTTCGTCCCGTCGAGGCGGATACCCAGCTCCGCGAGCCGGACGGCGCCGCCGAGGGTGTATCCCTGGGAGGTCAACCGCTCCACGGCCGCTCCGGTGCCGTACCACCCTTCGAGGACGGCCGTCCCCACCTCGCCGTCCGGCAGTGTGTCCACGGCGAGCACGATCTCGCTCCCGGCGGCCGGGACCGGCGCGCTGAGGCTCGCGCCGACGCCCTCCGCCAGTACGACATCCGCGGCCAGCCGGAGTCCGTACGCCAGGGGTGGGCGCTCTCCGCTCGACCCGGCCCACAGCGAGAAGTCCCCGCCGAGATCCGCCGACGGCTCGGGTACGGAGCGCAGCGCGATGTCGGTGACGACCTCGGCTCCGACGGGGCGGCGCGCCACGGGCCCGGTCAGCGAGAGGTCGGTCCCCGTGCGGCGGACCAGGCCGGCGAAGGGGCCGAGCGGTGCCGGGTCCCGGACCACGGGCGCGTGGAGGGTGAGGCCCCGGCCGAGCGCGGGGCGGCCGTCGCGGGCGGGGCGGGGGACGGAGGTGAGGAGCAGCTCGGGCGGGCGGTCGCCGAAGGCGAGGCCGGCCAGGTCGCTGCCCCCGGTGTCGGGGAAGGAGACGGGGAGCGTCCAGCCCCCGGGGGTCGGGAGGGGGAGGAAGAGGGTGGGGTCCTGGTTGACGGGGTCGAGGCCGAACTCGGCGCCGGTGACCCGGGCGCCGGTGATGCCCAGGGCGCCGAGTTCGCCGCCGACGACGACGGTGCCGGTGTCCGGGTGGTCCTCGCGGTGCAGGGCTCCGAGGGTGAGGGTCCGGTCGTCGAGCCAGGTGGCGATCAGCGCGGCGGCCGGCCCGCTGCCGAGGTCGGCCGCCGCGAGGGTGAGGGTGTCTCCGGTGGTGTGCCGGTCGAGGAGGGCTTGGAGTTCGGTGAACCGCATGCGGGAGACCTTCCGGGCGGGGGCGGGCGGTCGTACGGATGCGGGCGTGCGGGCCGCTCGGCGCGCGGACCCGCTCCCGCGCGGCCTCGGTCAGCCGCCCAGCTTCCGGGCGATCACCGTGCGGGCGTTGTCGGTCAGGGCCCGGGCGATGTCGTCCTTGCGCGCGGCGGCGCCTTCCCGGACGCCCTCGATGAAGCCGTCCTTGATCTCCTCGGTGTTGAGGATGGTGTGCAGCGCCTGGTCGGGGAGGCCCTCGACATGGACGGCGATGTCCAGTCCGGACGGGTCGACATCGATGGCGAGCGAGCGCAGCCCGATGGTCAGGGAGTCGGCGTCGGGTCCCGAGAAGGAGAGGCCGAGGGTCGCGGAGGGCTGTCGCGCGGTGGTCGTCATGGTGCCGTCGAGCTGGTCACCGGAGTTGACGAAGGTCGCCACCACGGCGGCGTCGATGGTGATCGGCGTGCCGGAGATCCGGCCGAACCGCAGGGTCGCGTCGACGCCTTCGGCGACCAGGGTGGCGTCCTCGTCCGGGATGAGCGCGTCGGCGATACCGCTGATGGTGACGGAGTTGAGGGTGAAGTTGACCGGGACGCCCATGACCTGCTGGTCGCCGAGGTCGATGGTGTCGATCGACAGGGGGTCGAGCTTCGGGTCGTCGGCGGACGCGACGACGGCCGGCGGATAGAAGCCGGAGTCCGGGTCGTTGAGGGCGGCCCGGGCGCGGTCGAAGAGATAGACCTCCAGGGGCCCGTCGCCGGCCGGGGGCCGGCCGCCGCCCGTCGGGAGCGCCCCGGTGCCGAGAACGCTGTCGAGCGCCTGCGCCAGTTGATCGGTGACAGCGCCGGAGAACTGGGTGCGGAAGTCGTCCGCGTCGAGCGCGGCGCCGAGTTTGGCGGTGAGGGCGGTGGCGGCGTCGGGGCTGTCGAACGCCAGCACCGCTGCGCCCTTCCAGGCCTTGCGGTTGAGGTCGGTGACGGTGTCGCCCTCGATGGTCAGCTTGTCCTCGTCGAGGGTGTACACCGGTGTGGAGACCACGGCGACGGAGTCGACCGTCACCTTCGGCGCGCGGCCGGAGCCGCTCCCGGCGGTCTCGATGGTGAGCCGGACGTCGAGTTCCACGTTCTCGATGGTGAACTCGAACGCCCCGTTGCCCTCGATCGTCTGGGACGGCCACTCCACCCCGTACGCCGTGAGTCCTCCGGCGGGGACGGTGGTCGGCGGCCTCAGGTCCTCGTCGAGCTGTGCCGGGCCGTCGGCGGAGTCCGAGCTGTCGGCGGAGTCCGGGTCGTCGATCACCACGACGTGCTGGACGAGGCGGTAGCTGCCGTCGACCGTGATCCGCGGCTGGTAGCCGTGGCCGTCGTAGGCGGCGGCGGTGACCCGTACGGTCCCCTGGTAGCCGTTCTCCGTCGCGACGATGTCGCTCAGCTCGCCGACGGAGGCGTTCGGCAGTCCGGTGATGGTGACGGTGAAGAGGGTCAGCGCCGGGAACGGGTCGTCGCGGTCGCGCTGGCTGTCGAAGTCGTCGAGGCTGTCCGGGATGCCGCTCGCCCCGTCGCGCTCCGCCCGCTCCCAGGCCGCGCCCACGAAGTTCCACCAGGCGACGGCGATGGAGTCGGCGGCCGTCGTGCCCGTGTCGCCCGGCAGCTCGCCCAGCTCCCACTCGTCCACCTTCAGCGGGGACAGTCCGCGCCCGTCGGGGGTACGGACCGCCTCCAGGGTCTTCGGCAGCCAGTAGGGGCTGTCCGGGTCGTTGGCCCGCTTGCGCATGGTGGCGTAGACGAAGTCGACCAGGGCCGCGGTCATGCGGTGCTCCTTCTCGGGAGGGCGGATCGGCGGGTGGCGGATCGGCGGATCAGCGGGGGCGGGTGGATTCGGCGGGTGCGGATGCGGGGACGCGAGGGCGGGGGCGGGGGCCGGGAGGCGGGGGCCGGGTCGGGCCGGTCATGGGCTCCGGTCCGGTCAGAGTCGGTCAGGGCCGGTCAGGGCCGGTCAGGGTCTCCGGTCGACGATGTGCAGTGCCAGGTCCTCCAGCGCGTACCGGTGGGGGCTCGCCGCGAAGGGGCGCAGCAGCTCGATGGCCTCCAGCGCCTGGGTGCGCGCGTCGGCGTAGGCGCGGGAGAACCCGGTGGTCCCCCGCACCTCGGCGACACACCGCTCCAGCCCTCCGGCGTCCAGGGGCTCACCGCGCATCACCCGGCTCACCCGGTGCTCGGGCCCCAGCTCCTCCATGGCGTACACCAGCGGCAGTGAGGCCCGGCGGCGCAGCAGATCCATGCCGCGCGGCTTGCCGGACCCGGCCTCGTCCTGGGCCAGGTCGAAGAGGTCGTCCATCACCTGGAGGGCCCGGCCGAGCCGGCGGCCGGCGAAGCCCGCGCGGCGGGCGTCGCTCGTGCGCCCGTCCGCGAGGGTGACTCCGGCCTCGGCGGCCAGTCCGAAGAGGACGGCGGTCTTGCGGTCGGCGGTGCGCCAGTAGTCCTTGATCAGACGGGCCGGCTCCTGGTGCAGATCGGCGCGCAGCTCGTCCAGTTCACCGCAGCCGATCTGGAACGCGGTATCGAGGACCAGCTCGATCAGCGCCATGTCGCGGTCCCGGTCGATGGTCCGCACGAAGCCCCGGATGGCCTGGACGAACTGGAGGTCGCCGATGAGCACGGCGGCCTCGGTGCCGCGCGCGGCGTTGACCGACGGCAGCCCCCGGCGCAGCGCCGACCCGTCGACGATGTCGTCGTGGATCAGGGTCGCCACATGCAGCATCTCCAGGGAGACCGCCCCTTGCAGCACCTTCCCCGGCAGCGGCGCGGAGCCGAGCACCATCCGCGCGGCGAGCAGCAGGACGGCCGGGCGGAGGCGCTTGCCCTGCCGGTAGAGCGCGCGCTCGGTGTCGCTGAGATACTCCTGCTGCGGGGCGAGTGCCTCGTCGAGGAGGGCGTCGAAGCGCGGCCGGTCGTCGGCGAGCAGCCCGGCCCAGATCCCGGCGGTGACATCCTCGGCGGGGGCGCCGGTGGGAAGGATGAGCACGGGTCAGGACTCCCCGTCCCCGGCGGGGCCGTAGCCGGCGATGCCGGTGAGCGCGGCGTGCCGGAGGGTCTCGGCGACCGCGTCCCGGAGCAGTTCCTGTACGAACCGCATGGTGCGCAGCCGCTCCCGGGCGACCTCGCCGGCCGGGCCCCGCCACTCGGCGTCGTCGATGTGCAGGGCGAGCGGGGGCAGGGTCACGGTGGCCTCGCCCCGGGCGGGGTCGCCGGTGACGCGGATGTTCTCCAGACGGGCGTGGCAGTCGCCCCAGTGGAGGGTGTCGGTGGCGGACTCCCGCTCCCGCGCCCTGTCCTCGTAGGCCTCCTTGCCGAAGGCCCGGTAGCGCGCGCGGTGCTCGTCCGAGAGCGGGAGCCACTCCTCGGGTTCGTCCTCGGGTGCGGTGTCGTAGGTGCCGTGGACGAGTCCGATGTAGCGGTCGACCTCCTCGGGTGTGGTGGCGCGCACCTCGCCGGAGTGCTGGTCGATGGAGGTGTAGACCTCGTGCTGGGTCATCGGGTTGACCAGGTCGCCGCTGTTGCCGGTGTCGTTCACCGCCGTGGCGAACCGCTGGGCGGCGTCGAGCGCGTCGCTGTACTTGTCCTGGGCGTCGGCGGCCGCGAAGCTCATCTCGAAGGAGAGCGCGCTGGTGACATTGACGTACTGGATGAAGGCGTTCGCGTTGTAGCTGGTGTGGTGGTCCGGGTCGGTCCAGTCGTTGACCGCGCTCGCGCTCTCGGGCGGTGTCCGGGGGTCCGTGGTGTCGAAGGTGTGCGCGGACATGCTCCGGGTGGTGCCGTTTCTGCGCCAGTTCTTTCTGAGGGTGCTGGAGGTGTCGAAGAGGTCGTAGAAGGTCTCGTTGTTCTTCCCGTAGGTGATGAGCAGTTGCTGCCCCTTCTCGGTCCGCATCAGCTGGTCGCGGTGGCTGTCGGCGCGGTCGCGCCACTTCCGCAGGGTCTCCTCGTCCGGCGGCTCGGGGGCGACGGCGTCGCGGGTCGCGGCGGGGAGGGTGGGCCGGAGCGCCTCGTCGGAGAGGGGGCGCAGATGGCCGGCGGTGTCGAGGTCGCGGATCTCGTCGGGGCGGGCGTCGAGCGCGTACCGGCCGGTGAGGACGAGCGCCGGTATCCGGTACGCGCCCTCCTCTCCGGCGACGGCCTCCGGCCGGCCCTCGGCGCGAATCCGGAGCGCGCCGAAGCGGATGCTGAGGGAGCCGGTGGGATATCCGACCGTGCCGGGCATCTCCACGGTGCGGGCGAGGGGGTAGCCGGGGGTGTCCGCGAGGTACAGGGGCCGGGGTTCGGTGCCGGGGTCGGGGTACGGGGTGCTCACGTACGTCTCCTGCGGTGAGTCGGACCGGTGGACGGGGAGCGCGCGGGTCAGGAGATGTCGGCGGTCCCGCTGATCATGAGCATGTCGCCGTGGGCGGCCAGTTCCGGTGATGCCAGCGATATCTGGATGGTCGCCCCGCCGATCGGGATGCCACAGCCGATGGGTGTGTCGAGCGGGATGTCGGGGGTGAGCCCGGTGATCTTCCCCTTGACGATGTCCGGGGCCGCTTTGGCCAGATCGTTGACGAGGCCGGAGAGCGCGTCGGCGAGGACGGTCCCGGGGGTGAAGGTGACCTGTTCGAGATCGAGATCGGTCACCCGCACCGTGAGGGCGGTGTCCGAGATCCCGGTGGCCTGGACGGTGACGACGGGCGGGTCGGGGGTGTAGCTGACATCGAACTCGATGGGGGCTGTGCCCATGGCGGGGCCTCTCCTGGCTGGTCGCTGCGCCGGCGTCTCCTCGGTGGAGCGCCGGTGGGATCACCCGTGGATCTCCGGTGCGTCACCCGTCGATCCCCGGTCACGATTCATGGCCCGCCTTGGTCAGGGCACAGCCGCCGCTGCCGTCCGGGGAGGTGGGGAAGAGGTCGAGTTCGGCGTGCCAGTCGATGTCGACCCCGGCGGACGCGGTGGTGGGATCGGTGCCGACCGTCAGATTCGTGGCCTGGCGGAAGGTGGCGTCCCACTGGGCGGAGGCGAGGAACTCGATGGTCTTGCTGTCCTTGGCCAGTTGCTGGTTCTCGTACTTCTTGACCGCCGCCGTCAGCAGTTGTGTCAGCAGACCCCTGCTGATCAGTGTGAACACCTCCTTGTCCGTCGGCCAGTCCGCGGCCTCGGCGCGCACCGCCCGCCTCTGCTGCTGTTGTTCCTGTTCCTGTTCCTGTTCCTGTTCCTGTTCCTGCTGTTGTTGCACCTGGGTCGTCGAGGCGAGGACGAGATGGGTGGGGATGACGTCCACCTGGACGAGGTCGAGGGTGACCGTCTGCCCGAAGAGGTTCTGGGCGGGGATCTTCAGCCCCTGGAGCAGGGTGGTGCCCTGGTTGAGGAGTGCGGGGACCACGACGTTCTTGACGATGATGCTGGTCGGTCCGGCCGGCAGATTCTCCAGCCAGGCGCCCAGGGGGACGGCGGTGATACCGCCGCCGCCCAGGGTCAGCTGAAGGGCGACGGTGACCTTGCCGGTGACCTCCGGGAGCGGGGTGCCCCCGACCGAGCAGTCCGCCTGGAGCTGTTCGGTGACGAACTGGAGCACCCCGGAGTCCGGGAGGTCCGTGACACCGTCCGCCTTGATCATCTCGTTCCAGAGATCCGGGCCGGGCGGGGTGAGGGCCAGTGTGGGCGCGTCCAGGAAGTCCCAGGCGAAGGTGTACGCCGTGCCCTCGATGGGGTCCGGGGTGACGCTGCCCCGGAACGCGTCACGGTGCTGGTCGTGGGCCGTCCGGAGGCCGGAGTTGAGGGCGTCGGTACCGACTCCGACCGCGAGATCGAAAGTTGAATCGCTCACGGCGCCATCCAAAGCCACCCCGGGTGGCCGCACCACAGCTTCCCTCGCGCTGTCGCAAATCCGCGCTCGGACAGTGGTGAACGCGTCTTTCCCGGGTGGGCGCGCCAGGGGCGCGTGAGTGGGGCGCGCGGCGGAGAGGCACCTCGGTGAGCAGGGGCGCTGTCCCACTGGATCACCATGTTCCCGATAGATCTCCACTGTCGGAACTGGCCACCTTGGCAGGAAACAAGAGGTTGTTACCGGACATGTCGACTTAACGAGATGTCCGGCCCGGTGTACGGGGGACGGTATGACGGGTCGGCGGCACCGGGCGCTTCGCCGGTGGGCCGGCCGTGCCCCGGGCGGGACGAGGGCCCGTGACCACCACTTCGGACAGAGGGAGTCGGACCATGAGTTACGACCTTGCGGTCGGAGCCGATGTCGGCATCGTGAACAGAGTGGCGGAGGAGGTCTACGGCCAGTTGTATCCGCGGTGCTTCACCGGTTCCGAGCCGTACGACGACGATGACGTCCCCACCACGGTGACCTGGGACGTGAAGAGCGCGCCGGTCTTCGATCTCACTCCGCCCTCCTACTCCGACGAGGAGTTGCGCGCCCGCTTCACGGAGAACGGCGGAGCGCGCCGGCTGACCGGGGAGGAGGTGGCGGAGCACGCCGCCGCCCTGGGCGCGTCGCTGGACGGGAGCACCTTCCAGGTGGTCCTGAGCCCGGTCCATGTCACCGTCGACGTGGGCGAGGGCGAGGACCTGGTGGAGGGGGACATCACCGTGACGGTGGACGTCCAGGCCGGAACGGACCGGTCCGGGCTGCTCACCCTGAATCCCGTCAAGGCCGTCGCCAGTGACACGAGCGAAGTCCAGAAGGTGATTCTGGACAATGTGGTGCTGCCCGCCCTCCTCGCCCAGTCCCGCGAGATCCTCTCGGGGATCACACTGCCCAAGCCGGACATCCCGCTGCTGAATCTGTCGTCACCGGTCCCCGTGATCCAGCCGGAGCGGGTGGTGGCCGCCATGAATCTGGTGGAACACGGCGTTCCGCAGCCGCCCTTCCCCGAGAGCTGGCCGTCCGGCGGCTTCTTCGCCCTGCTCGGTACGGACACGGTCCAGCGGATCGCCGAGGCCGCCACCACCTATCTCGACGGGATGCCCTTCGACGCCGGCGACTCCGAGGACTTCGGCATAGGCACCGGCTACTACCAGGCGACGGTCGCGATCCACCAGGTCCGGTGCGAGGTCGTGGACACCGAGATACCGACGGTGCGTGTCAACGCCTCCGTCACCGGCAGCGGGAGCGCGGGGATCGAATGGCTCTGGGGCGGGTCGACCGACGCCTTCTTCGATCTGGCGCTGGAGCCCGATCCCACCATCACGCTCAGCCTGTCGATGTCCGGAACCACCCTCAAGGCCACCACGGAGAGTGTCAGCTCCTTCGATCTCCGGATCTATCCGCACGACGACCTCGTCAGCGTCATCGCCTCCTGGGTGGCCAACGCCCTCTCGTCCGTCCTCGGCGGGCTCGTCGGTGACGCGTTCGACGGCATCGATTTCACCCTGGGCGACCTCCCGGCCGTCCCCATCGACGTGGACCCGGTCCATCTGGAGGTGACACCGGTGGACCTGGCCCTCGGCCGTTTCGGCGACGCGCTCTCCCTCCAGGGCGACGTGGCCATCACCAGGCGCCCCTGAGCCGTCTCCCGCGGATCGGGCCGGACCGGACCGGTACGGCTCCCTCCGCCGGTCTCCGCCGTGTGCGGTGCCGGCGCGCGGCGGGCACGCCTCGAACGCCCGGGTTTCCGGGCACGCGGGGCGGCCGGTCCGGCGCGCTCCGACGGACGGGCTGGTCACAGACGTGCCCGGCCACGCATGATGGGCCGTATGGGTCAGATGATCAAAGGTGGGAACTGTGTCGTTCCCTCGGTTCCCCTCCGGGTCGTGGTGCGCCACGACAGCAGCGCCGGAGCCCCCGCGCTGGATGTGATGACGCTGCTGCTCGACTCCGTCAGCGGCCGGATGCGCGGCCCGCACGACCTGGTCTCCTCCGGACGGCCCGTGCATCCCTCGGGTGCGGTCCGGCACGGCGGCGGGGGCGGTGGCACGCACTGGATCGAGTTCGACCCGGCGGCGGTCGAGCATCCGGTCGACCGGGTGGTGCTCGCGGGCACCACGCCGGGAGGTGTGCTCGCCGCCCTGACGGACCCCGTGGTGGAGGTGTTCGCCCCGGACGGCGAGAGCGTCGCCCGCTATCCGGTGACCGGGGCCGGGACGGAGACGGCGTTCGTCTTCGGCGAGTTCTACCGGCGGGCCGGCGGCTGGAAGTTCCGTGCGATCGGCCAGGGGTACGCCTCCGGGGCCCCGGGCCTCACCGCCGACTACGGGAGCACGAACGCCCCGCCCGCCCCCGCCGGCCGGACCCCGCCCGCACCGCCGGCGCCCGTCGTCCCGCCCGTGGCGGGTCAGGTGGCCATGGCCCCGCTCACGCCCGTACCGGACGCTCTGCCCGGAGCCGTACCCTCGTTCTCCCCCGTCTGGTCCTTCGGGCCGGTCTTCGCGCCCTTCGTCTCCCAGGGCCTGGGCACGGGAGTCGTCGACACCAGGGGCGCGGTCCCGCCCGGCCCGGTCCTCGTCGAGGCGGTGTTCCGGGGTGAGGACTTCCACTCGGTCTGCCCGCTCGGGCGGAACAACAAGGACGAGATCTCCGTGATCTGCGGCATGGACGACTACCGGGGCGGCGCCCCCGTCCAGTCGGACGGCAACCGCGCGCTCCGGCTGAAGGTCGAGACCGGGGAGAGCTGGACCGTCACGGTCAAACCACTGGCCGCCGCCCGGCGTCTGGAGGGCACCCTCACCGGGGCGGGCTCCGAGGTCTTTCTCCACACGGGCGGGCCCGTCGACCTCGCGGTGGAGTACCGGGGCGACGAGAACCTCATCGCGCACTACTACGAGATCGCGGGCCTGAGCGGGCTTCCCGAGGACCCCGAGAACCTGATCAATGAGATCGGCGCCCGCCGGGTGACCCTCCCCCTCCCCGCCGGCCCCCTGCTGGTCTGGTTCGAGTACGCGGAGGGACCGTGGACGATCACGTGCGGGCCGGTGCGGTGAACGGCTGATCCGGGCCGTTCCGTCCAGCGGGCCGGGCCCGCAGGATGGGACCGTGACGGATTTATCTGATCTGGTGGCCCTGCTCGGTCTGCGACCGCATGTCGAGGGCGGGTGGTTCCGGGAGACCTGGCGCACCACGGCCGCGACGGTCCCCTCCGGCTACGGCGGCCCACGGCCCTTCGGTACGGGAATCTACTTTCTGCTGCATCCCGGGGAGGAGTCCCGGTGGCACCGGGTCCGCTCGGACGAACTCTGGCTGTGGCACCGGGGAGGGCCGCTGCGCATGCGGCTCGGAGGGAGGGGCGAGACCCCCGGGGAGGCGGTCGAGTCGGTTCTCGGGGGGAGGGTGGAGCGGGGTGAACAGCCGCAGTTCCTGGTCCCGGGCGGGGTCTGGCAGAGCGCGGAGCCCGCGGGTGACGAACCGGTTCTGGTGACGTGTGTGGTGGCCCCGGGGTTCGATTTCGAGGACTTCGAGATGGAGTGAGGGCAGCCGTCCCGGCCCCCGGCGGACCCGGCGCGGGGTGTCGGCGCCGTTCACGCCGGCGCTGTCCGCGTCGGCGCTGTCCGCGTCGGCGCCTACGCGCCGTGCGCGATCTGGATCAGGTTGCCGCAGGTGTCGTCCAGCACCGCGAAGGTGACCGGGCCCATCTCCTGCGGCTCCTGGGTGAAGCGCACACCGAGCCCGCGCAGCCGGTCGTACTCGGCGCGGACATCGTCCACGGCGAAGGAGGCGGCGGGGATGCCGTCCTTGACCAGCGCGGTCTTGTACGGCTTCACCGCCGGGTGGCCGTCGGGCTCCAGCAGCAGTTCGGTGCCGTCGGGGTCCTCGGGCGACACCACGGTGAGCCACCGGTCCGTGCCCACCGGGACCTCCTGCTTCTTCACGAAGCCCAGCACCTCGGTGTAGAAGCGCAGCGCCTTGTCCTGGTCGTCGACGAAAACACTGGACAGATGGATTCTCATGGGGTGCTCTCCGGTGCGTCGGTCCCGGGTCACCGGGTCGCGAAGCGCTCCGGAGTCCGGCCTGTGCGGATCGTGGAACATCTAGCATCTCCGGCACCGCGGGACAACCAGCCTCGCGGGCCGGAGGGCGGAAGACCGCTCGGGCCGCACCGCACCGGAGCACCGGAGCAGTGGGCCGCTTCCGCCGCCGGGACCCGCCCGTGTCCGGCGCTCCTCACTTCTCCGCGCCGGGCCGGGAAGGGGCCGGTGAGTCCCCGGCCGTCCAGGCGCTCCGCGTGCGGTGCAGGTACCACAGGCCCGCGCACGCCACGGCGCCGAGGGCGAGGAAGGTCTGCCGGGTGCCGAGAGCCTCGCTGAGCAGCGGGGTCACCACGGGTGAGAGGAGCGAGGCGGCACCGGTGAGGAGCCAGAGCAGCCCGGTCGCGCGGCCCAGTACCTCCGCCGGCAGGTACTTGACCCGCATCATCACCGCCGTGCTCAGCACCGCGCCCTGTCCCAGGGCGCCGATGACGAGGGCGGCCACGAACAGCGGCCAGAACGGCACGGCGAGCAGCAGGAGGGAGAGCGTCCGGACCACCATGCCGAGCCCCAGCGATCTCCCGGGGTGGAACCGCTTGCGCTGGGCGACCAGGAGGTTCCCGGCGAGCATGGCCACGTTCATCGCGGTCAGGGCACCGGCGGCCTGCCGGCTCGACAGGTCCCAGGTGTCCCCGAGGTCGTAGACGATGAGCGCGTTGAGGCCGGTTCCGCAGGCCACACCCAGGGCGAGCTGTGCCACCAGCATCGCCAGAATCCGGTGGTCGCCGCGGACCGCCCGCCAGCCCTCGACGAGTCTCCCGGAGCGGGCGCCCCCGCCGGGTTCCGCGCTCGCGGGGGCGGCGGGCGGGGGCGGCCGGATGCCGAACGCCCATACGACGATGGGAGCGAAGAGCGTCAGCAGATTGAACCAGAGCAGCCCGATGTAGCCCAGCCAGGGCAGTGTCGCCGCGACGATCAGCGGACCGATCAGCGTGGTGGCGAAGAACAGGCTGTTCAGGGTGCCGCGAGCGCGCACCTTCCGGTCCGGGAACATGGCGGGGATGCCCGTCATCCACCCGGCGCGATAGGCCGATCCGCCGATCGCCAGCAGCAGCGCGCACAGGAACAGGGTGGCGGACCCGTCGTGGCCGGCCCGCAGGAGAAGGGTCATGGCCAGGGCGGCGGCGGCCTGGAGGAGGAGCCCGGGCACCACGAGCACCCGGGGCCCCCAGCGGTCCGCGACCACCCCGAACGCCGGGGCGAGCAGCATCGCCGCCGGTACGGCACCCGCGAGCAGCGCCATCACCGCCAGCGAGCCGGTGCGTTCGTACATCAGGAGGGGCAGCGCGGTGGCGTACACCGCCTCCCCGATGTTGTTGGCCGTGTTGCCGGCGGCGAAGACATTGAACCGGGCGCTGCGAAACGGCGACGGCTCCCACTCCTCCTTCGCGGGTGTCGAGGAGGACTCCCCGCCCGGCGCGGAGGCGACGGTCACCGCCGGGCTGCCGCTGCTTCGGTCACCGTGCCGCCCCGGACAGCCGGTGAACCGGGCAGCCACAGATCGCGTACGGCCGTGAGCACCTCGCCGCCGCTGCGGTCCAGCCGGTACAGCCGCAGATAGCCCCCTCGGCCGCCCACGACGATGTAGGCGTCGCCGTGCGCGCCCCGCACGGCCGCCACGCCCTTGGCGAAGTCCGGCAGATCCTCGTGCAGGGCGAGCAGCTCGCCGGACGTCCGGTCGAAGGCGGCGATCTGCATGCCGTAGGTGACGGCACAGAGGGTACCGTCGATGACGGCGCAGTTCTCGGCGGTGTTGTCCAGCAGTTCCACGTACTGATGGTCCGGTTTGTCGCTTCCCACCTCGAACTCCCGGACGCCTCCCCCGCCGGTGACCCTGACCCGGTCGCCGTCCACGATCAGACGCTTGGGGTAGTTGCCCAGCTCGACGGACCAGGTGGACGCGGAGTCGGCGCCGTAGGCGTTCATCCGGCCGTTGCGGGTCGCCAGCAGGCGCTGTCCGTCCGGGAGGTAGGCGCCGGCCCAGGCGCTGGCGGGCAGGTTGTCGACGCGGCTCGTCTCGGCGCCGGTGGCCGCGTCGTACTCGATGCCGCCGGCGTTGCAGGCGACCAGCAGCCGCGCGCCGTCGGGGGACAGGGCCAGGGTGTGCGCGATGCCCGGCAGCTCCCGTTCCCAGAGCGGCGTCCCGTCACCGGAGACCCGGCGCAGGGTGCGCGGCCAGAACACACCGGCCCATCCGTCCTCGGTGACGGTGAGTCTGCGGGTGAAGCCGGGGCCGCCGGTGTGCCCGCCGGTGACGCGCAGGGCGGGGTGCCCGGGCTCGGGCTCCACCAGGCTCAGCCGTACCGCTCCGTCGTCGGTCGCCGCCAGCAGCTCCCGCTCCGCTCCCGGGACGGGCTGGATGTCCCAGACGCACTGGCGGGCGAAGCCCAGGGTGTTGAGGACCGTCCCGTCGGGGCTGAGCGCGGTCACCTCGCCGTCCTGGGTCAGGACATGGACCCGGCCGTCGTCGGTCACGGTGATGTCGGTGATCTGGTGGGTGAAGCCGCCGATCCGGTCGGCCACGGTCAGTGCCGGGGTCGAGTTGTCGAAGATCAGCAGCTCGCCGTCGAAGCCTCCGCTGTACGCGCGGGAGAAGTCCGGGGAGAAGACCAGACCTTCGACGTCGTTGCGGGCGAAGTCCAGCCGCTGGTCGAGGGTACCGTCGAGCCCGACGGTCACCACCCCGTTGGCGATCTTGTACGTGTCGCCCAGACCGGCGTCGGTCGTCGCCCAGAACCGCTGGTGGCGCTCGTCGTAGACCACCCGGTGCACATTGGAGGTGTCGACCTCGACGACCTTCGGGAACGAGAGTTCGTCCAGGGAGCCCAGATGGATTCTGCCGTGCCGGTCGGAGACCGCGTGCACACCGGGGGCGTCGGTGCAGAACCACTCCAGCATGTCGTAGCCGTGCGGCCAGAGCACGACCCGGTCGACGGTGAAGCCGGCCAGGTCGACGACCACGAGCTGGAAGTAGCCGTTGTTGACGTACATCTTGCCGTCCCAGACCCCGATGCCGCGCAGCATCGTCGGTGAGGGCTGCTCACCCTCCATCAGGAACCCGCGGTTCACCGTGCTCCGGGCGTCCAGCCGGTCGGTCAGCGCGAGCGTCTCGATGTCCCACCGCGAGATGTTGCCCCTCTTGTCGCGGGTGAGGACGGCGTCCTCGCTGAAGGCTACGGCGTACAGCGGGTCGCCCGACGGGTCCTGGGCGGTGACGGTCGAACGGGAGGAACGGACACGGCGCAGATCCGCGTCGAGCCAGTGCAGGCGTCCACGGACATCGGCGGCCAGGATTCCCCGCCCGGGGCGGTTGACAATGCGGGTGATGCGTTCTTCGTTCGGCACGGGGACGGTCCTCCTGGGAGCGCGGCATGGGGTGCGTACGGCACAGGGCGCCCGGGAGGGCGGCCCGCTCCCCGGGGCGGGCGGTGCTGCCCCGGGGAGCGGTTCACTCATGATGCTCCCGGTACCGGGTCGTCGTTCTCCGGTACCGGGTCGTCTCTTTCGGATCGTGCCGGGCTCGCGGGCCCTGGCACCGCGCCTCGCCGATCCGGCCCGATCAGAAAGGAACTCCCTAGATGTCTCCTCGGATGACGCGGCGCACGGGCTTCGGCATGGGAATCACCTCGCCTTCGACAAGAGCGGGGCGGAGCGGGCGGGAGAGGGTCCGGGCACGGACCGCCTCCGAGGCCGCCGGAGTGAGCGCCCGGCGGCCGGTTCAGGGCGCTACGGCAGGGCGGCGGCGGTCACCGCCGGCACGCGGCGCGGATGCTCGGGGGCGGCGCCGGCCTGCGGCTCTCCGGCGCGTCCGCGGTCTCCCGGAAGCTCGCCCGGTGTGCCGCGACGCCTGTCCGGCGGTTGGCAGGCACTGTGCCGATCAGGTGTGGAAGCCGTCTCAGGTCTGAACCCCTCGCCGCCCATTCCCCACCCCCGAATGCGTCGACCCCGGCTGTGTCGCCCGAATTTCGCATGAGGTGCGGTGGAGCTACCAGGGTAAAACAGGACGGCCGGTTCTCCTGTGGCCGGACTCGCCGAAGGGCTCCCGGCCGTGCGCCGCCCGGCCAACCCCTCCTCGAACGGGGAGATGGCGGCTCGACGCACCGCCCGGAGGGGGCACGGGGGTCGCGATGACACCCGGGGCCGGAAAGAGGCGAACAGGACATTCCCCTGCGGTCGATCATGTCGGCGGATGGCTCGATGAAATCATCCCCCGCGGGTGTGCCCTGGGGCGCCGGTGGCGGACACGCCGGAGCGCGTCCGGTCTTCTCCATCGGGCAATTCCGGCTTCAGTGGGCCGGGTTGCGGGTGCGGTCGCGGGCCGCGCCGTGGGCCGTGTCGTGGGCCGTGTCGTGGGCGCGGGCTTCGGCGGCCGTCTTCAGGTCGCGCAGCCACGCTTCGAGGCCCTGGCGGAGGATCTCGGTCGCGACGGGGACGTGCGCTTCGACCTGGGGGCCGGTGTGAGTCTCCTCGGTACTCACCCGGACACCGCCCCTGACCTTGGTGAAGGTCCACACGTGAACGCCGTCGATACGCAGTCCGTCGGCGATCGCGGGACCGGTCCAGCGGATGCAGGAACCGCGCCTGAGCTGCTCGACGGTCGAGGTGATCTCCAGGCTCGTGGCGGGAGTCACCGGGTTGGGCGGCACCGGCATCGTCCACCGGAACGCGGAACCCGTCCGGAAGGGGCCGTGGTCGAGACGGTCCGCGCCGGTGACGGCGGCCTTCCAGGCCGGCCAGCGCTCCACATCGGCCTGGAGCCTCCACACGGTGTGCGGCGGTGCGTGGATCACGGTCTCGGTCCGGTGGCGGACGAGGGCGGCGGGGTCGACCCCTTCCCCCCGGCAGGTGAGGGGCTGACCGGGGTGCGACGGGGCGGCCCCGGCCGGCGCGGCGGCGGTGCCGAGGAGACCGGCGACCAGCGGGAGGGCCCACAGCGCGGCGCGGACCCGGGAGCCGGTGCGGAAGCCGGTGCGGGTGCGGGAGGTGGTGCCGGTGGCCGCGTGCGTGCCGGTACGGGTGGTGGCGCGGGCGCCGGTCTCGGTCTCGGTGGTGGCGGTGGCGGTGGCGGCGTGGGTGCCGGGCATGGCGTTCCTCTTCTCCGTCGGTCTCTCAGCCGATCGGCGCGTCGCCCGGAGAACGGGCGCCCACCGAAGAGCCTCTTGCGTTCGTGAGAAGTTATAACGCTATGCCTCACGGGCGGTCAACCACCACCGTGATAGCTTCTAACGAAATTTGAGGGCTGTAGCCCCACGGACGAGGGAGGAGGCGGTCGTGCCGAGGACGGATGCCACGACACCGAGGGAGCGCTACCGCGCCCAGGTGCGGGCCGAGGTCAAGGAACACGCCTGGGAGCAGATCGCCACGGCGGGGGCGTCCGCGCTCTCCCTCAACGCCATCGCCCGGCAGATGGGGATGAGCGGACCGGCGCTCTACCGCTACTTCGCCAGCCGGGACGACCTGATCACCGAACTCATCCGCGAGGCGTATCTGAGCCTCGACGACACCCTCCGCGCGGCCTCCGCCGACGGCCCCGATCTGGCCGCGCTGGCCCACGCCCTGCGGGGCTGGGCCCTGGAGGACCCCCAGCGGTATCTGCTCGTCTACGGAACCCCGGTCCCCGGCTACCACGCGCCCGACGACATCACCGGCATCTCCGGCCGGATCATGGCGACCCTGCTCGACGCGTGCGCGGCCCTGGCCCCGGAGGGCCCCACCACACCGTTCGGCGCCCATCTGGACGGCCACCGGAACTGGGCCGGGGACCACCCCGCCCCGTCCACCGCCCTCCAGCGGGCCCTGACCGTCTGGACCCGGCTGCACGGACTCCTCTCCCTGGAGCTGGCGGGCCACTTCGGCGGGATGGACTTCGACCCCGCCCTGCTCTTCGAAGCCGAGCTGACCGAGTTGCTGGCACCCCGGGCCTGACCGCCCGGCCCGGCTTCCGCCCCTCCCCCGCCGACGGGTCGCGCACCGGCCGCCGGCCCGGTGGCGACGGGCCCGGGTGTCCCCGCCCGTCAGGGCTGTCCGGCCCTCGCGCCGGGGCCGTTCGGCACATGCGGGCCCGGCTCGCCCGCCGGACACTGGAGACAGGCGGTGACGCCGGTACGGCGCACGCGGAAGAACGGAAGTGCTGTGATGAATGGTCCGGTCGTCGTCGGTGTGGACGGCTCGAAGTCGGCGCTCACCGCGGTGGAGGTCGCGGCCCGGGAGGCGCGGCTGCGCGGGGTGGGGCTCCATGTGGTGCACGCCTTCATCTGGCCCACGCTGCATGTCTCCCTCGGCCCCTCCCCGGTCGGCCCGAAGGACGGCGGACTGCGCAACACGGCCGAGCGGCTGCTCTCCGACGCCGTGACCCGGGCCCGGGAGACCGAGCCCGGCGTCGTGGTCACCCAGGACCTGGTGACCGGCGAGGCGCTGACCGTGCTGGAGGCGCAGTCGCGGGACGCGTCCCTGGTGGTGGTCGGCAGCCGGGGGATGGGCGGGTTCATCGGGCTGCTGGTCGGTTCGACCGCGGTGCACCTGGCCGCGCACGGGCGGTGTCCGGTCCTGGTGGTGCGCGGCGACGCGCGCGGCACCGGGCCCGTCGTGGTGGCGGTCGACGGCTCGCCGGAGGCCGGCGCGGCCATCGGCTTCGCGTTCGCGGAGGCGGCGGCGCGGGGCGCCGAACTGGTCGCCGTCCACGCGTGGAACACCTGGACCGAGCGCGGGGACGACGACCCCGGGTTCCCGGAGAACCTGGTCGACGGCATCGACCGGATGCGCGCGGCGGAGGAGCGTCTCCTGGCGGAGGCGCTCGCCGGGTGGCAGGACCGGTATCCGGAGGTCACCGCGCACCGGCGGCTGGTGGAGAACCGTATCCGGCAGGCGCTGATCGAGGAGACCGAGCAGGCGCAGTTGATCGTGATGGGCGCGCGGGGCCGGGGCGGCTTCGCCGGGCTGCTGCTGGGTTCGGTGAGCCAGGCGCTGCTGCACCACGCGCACTGCCCGGTGGCGGTGGTACGCGGCGACCGGCCGTGACCGCCGGCCGGCGGGCGGCCCGCGCCAGGGGGTGCGGGCCGGGCCGGCGGAGGCGTCCGTGACCGTGCCGGGGGCCGGGGGTGATGAGGTCCCGTCCGGCGGCGGCTCCGGGACCTCCTCGCGGGTAGGGGCCCGCACGGGGGTGCCCGCGTCGGCGCGGGTGCGGATGCCTCGTCCCGCCATACCGCGCCGGCATAGGTGCGGGTGCGGGTGACCCGTCCCGCCGACCCCGCGTCGGCCCAGGTCCGGGCGACCCGAACCGCCCCCACCGCGCCGGCAGGCGCAGTCCACCCGTCCCACCGTCACCGCCGCCGCGCCGGCAGCCGGTGGTCTTCCGGCGCTGAGGGCCCCCGCACGGACCTCCGTGCGTCGCGGCGGCAGCGCGGGGGCCC